>ONRO01000259.1 GCA_900320235.1 uncultured Eubacteriales bacterium | reverse complement strand
TCCCGTCCGGCGTGCCGCCGGTGTATATTTACAATAGATTAATGTATAAATCCGTCTTAATTTTTCAGCTTTTCCAAATATAATAATATTCATTTGAATTATTCCTGAAAGATTTGTATTTTTGTGTTTTTTAAATTGCAATAATTGTTAAAAATTCATAGTTTATTTGTATCAATTGTGTAAAAATTATGAATTTGCTATTGACTTTATTTAAATTGTGTGCTATTTTTATAAAGAGGTAATTGAAAAATGGGTAAAGTGACAGTAATAACTTCTGGAAAAGGCGGTACAGGTAAATCGACAGTTACTGCAGGACTCGGTGCAGCTCTTGCAAGACGCGGAAATCGTGTACTTATTATAGATTGTGATGCCGGCATGAGAGGAATTGATCTTATGCTCGGAGTAAGCGGTGAACTCGTTTTCGATATAGCAGATATCGTTGGCGGAAACTGCCCTCCTGCAAGTGCGATCTATCCCTGTAAAACTGTGCCTGAGCTTTATGTCCTGCCTGCTCCGCAAAATGTTCGTGATGAAATAAGCCCCTTCATTATGAAGCAGCTTGTTTCTGTTCTGAAAAAATATTATGACCATATTCTGATCGATTGTCCTGCCGGTATCGGCTCAGGTACAACTGCTGCAGTAGCAGCTGCTGACAGAGCAGCTCTTGTTGCAAATACTGAACCGCTTACACTGAGGGGCTGTGATAAGGTTCGTCAGCTTCTTTCTGATTACCATATATCTGAGATCAGACTTATTATCAACCGGTTCAGTGAAAAAAGTTTTAAAAAACTTAACGCATTCCCTGATCTGGATGCTGTGATCGACAAGGCTGGTGCGAGACTTCTCGGAATTGTTCCTGAAGATCCTGTAAGTGCCGGGCTTGCTCAGAAGGGCTTGCCTATCGAAGGAAAAAGCAAGGCTGTTTCTGCTTTTGACAGGATCGCAGCAAGACTTGACGGAACAGATGTTCCGCTTGACATTTAATTTTGTATTTTATTATTTATTATTATATTATCACAAATGGAGGAGATATATATGAATATAGCGTTGATAGCCCATGACGCAAAAAAAGAGCTTATGGTTCAGTTCTGCATTGCATATTGCGGAATTCTGAGCAGACATAATCTCTGTGCAACAGGTACAACAGGCAAAATGGTTGCAGAAGCAACCGGTCTTGAAATACAGAGATTTCTCGGCGGCAGTCAGGGTGGCGATCAGCAGATAGCAGCAAGAATTGCATTCAATGAGATTGATATGCTCATTTTCCTTCGTGATCCGCTTAATCCTAAGCCACACG
Source organism: uncultured Eubacteriales bacterium (assembly GCA_900320235.1). GTDB lineage: Bacteria > Bacillota > Clostridia > Oscillospirales > Acutalibacteraceae > UBA1213. The sequence continues at coordinate 14,653 of ONRO01000259.1, read as the reverse complement.
AACCAAACGACATGAATCTTCTCAGACTTTGTGACATGCATAACATTCCTGTTGCTACGAATATCGCAACTGGAGAGGTACTTATACACGGTCTCGAAAGAGGAGATCTTGATTGGCGTAATATTGTCAGAGCCTGACTATTATACCGCATTCTCATTAACAAACCTGATTCTATTATTCAAAATAATAATCCCGGATACTTCCTTCAAGGATAGTATCCGGGTTATTTTTTTACGCTTAACGCCTCAGTTTTCCTTTTATACTTAGCTATTATCTGAAAACTGACGGACATAATATCATAACCATATCTTTATACTATTATTCAGTTTTTTTATCATCATCAGTTTTTAATCCAAAATACTCGGTCATGATTTTTTTTGCCACGTTTACTGCAACATAGCTTTTCGCACCGTGCTCCACCATAACAGCTATCGCTATCTGTGGTTTATCATAAGGTGCAAAACAGATGAAATTCGCATGGTCAGAACCTGAATTCTCTGCAGTACCTGTTTTACCGCCGATCTGCATCGGAAATCCTGTCATTGAATCATAGTTGTTTGTTGCCATATTCATTGCCTTGCGAACCTCTATGAGGTTTGCTTCGCTTACTCCCATATTGTCTATTTCCTCAGCCTTGCTCTGAAATACAACCTTTTTTCCGGAAAAATCGGTTATCTTATCGACAATATGAGTCTTGAGTCTGACACCATTATTTGCGATAGTCGCAACATATGTGGCAAGCTGCAAAGGCGTGAACTGATTATCAGACTGACCGATTCCAGCCGGAGATACTGATGTTTCAAACCAATCAGAACCCATAAGCTCGCTGTACTCAGGTCCTGCAAGTGTTCCTGAGCTTTCTCCTATTTCAACTCCGGTTTTGACCCCGAGTCCACAGCGTTTTGAATAAGTATTCATCTTTTCAATACCAAGTAATCTTGCAGTTTCTGCAAAAAACACATTACATGAATCCCTTATCCCTTCATATACATTAAGCGAACCGTGTACATTCATACATCTGAGCTTTAGTCCGCCCTTTGTATAAATACCCTCACAGTTTATTCTCGTTTTTGTTGTGATAGCACCCTCTTCAAGTGCAGCTGACGCAACCATCGGCTTAAATGTCGATCCGGGTGCAAGCGCACCATTAAATGCACGATTTACAAGAGGGTCACCCTTTGTTTCGATCAGCTTATCATAGTTTTTATAATAATCGGCAAGATCATAGCTCGGGTAATTTGCTGCACACAGCACTGAAAAATCCTTTACATTCAATACCACAACAGCAGCACCCACACAGTCTTCGCCTGTATATTTTTCTCCCGTAGATTTCGCATAAGCATGTGCTTCATCGACAGCTTCCTTGAGAGCTTTCTGTGCTATCTCCTGATAATGTGAATCAACAGTCAGATAAACTGAATTTCCGGGCTGCGAATCCTGTGTAGACTTCAATGAAGCTGTTCCGTCCGGACTGACCTCATAAGTCTTGCTGCCCTCTTTTCCTCTGAGCTGATCCTCATATGCATACTCTATACCGAGCTTACCTACATAATCGTTATATGCATAGCCTTTTTTCTCAAGTTCGTCATATTCCTCTGCTGAAATAAGTCCGGTCACTCCGACAAGATGCGGCGCTGCTTTTCCATTTACATATTTTCTTACGGCACCTGCTATTATCTCGACTCCCGGATAACTCTGGACATTTTCTGTGATGATATTCATTGATGTTTCATCAAGATCATCTGAAAAAACATATGGCTTGCTTCTGGAATAGCCGTTTTTATCCATGTTATATCTTACGCTTATTATATCATACTGTCGCTTTTTATCATTTATTCTGCAGTCGTATTTTTCTATAAGCCTTGACATACATTCTTCAGCTGTCGAATAAGGATTCATATTAAGATTATCCTTGCTTTTCAAATCAGCGATATCTGCTTCTCTTTTTTCTTCAAAATAATAATTTCCCTCGCTGTCAAGTCTGACAGGCAGCTCATCAAACCATTTACATCCGCATTTTTCAGTTAATGTAATAAGTTTTAGTATACACTCATTCAACTTGTCATCAGGTGTAAATATCTTATTTATCGTGATTTTATAGCCTGTCTGATTCTGAGCAAGTGCTACGCCGTTTACATCAAATATTTCGCCTCTGACGGCATCTGTTTTTATAGTATATTCTGTTGAAGTCAGTGCTATATCCTCATAAATGACGTTCTCTCTTATCTGCCACTGAAACAGCCTTGCGCAAAACACTGCTGTAACGATCAGTATTATTATCATTATCAGGGCATAACGCCATTTTTCGAGTCTGGTTCCCATATGCCCTACTCCTTCTTTATTTTATTCCGCCGCAGTTCTTGCAGCAATAAACCTGTTTATTCCGTATACAACGGGAACAAATGCCCATGTATATACTATTCTTGAAATATAATGTGCTGTAAAATACTCACCTGCATTCTGATAGCCTGCTGCAATATAGAACATCAGGAACTGTCCGGCTATTATCAGCGGTATGCTGAGTGTAGATATGATCATTATTGTAAGCAGATTGGTATGGATATAGTTTGCCATTAATACGCTTACCGTATAGCATAGAATAGCAAGTGCGATTGCATAGTAACCCACCGGACCGCTGTAACCTGTATCAGAAAGCAATCCGCAGATAACTCCTAAGAAAATAGCAGGTATCTCTTCCTCAAAGGCTGCAAAGGTTATTGCAAGCGGTATCAGAAGTACAGGACGGCCTCCGAATACCTCGAGTGTCAGTCCTGGTGTTGTCTGAATAATATAACAAAGAATTATTTCAAGAAAAAAAGCAAGATATCTTATTATCCTGTATCTGTTCATAATGCTCTCTCTTTCGGTTTCTTACATTTCAAGGGAATATCACTCTTTTGTTTTTTCCTGCGAAGACTTTTTATATTCATTTATTTCGCCCTTGCCGCTGAAGCTTGTGATTACTGCAGCTGATGATATTGTCCTGATATCCTCTGACGGATCAATAAGAGCAATCGGCATTCCATCATAGTCAAATTTCAATTCCCGTACAGTTCCTATCCTGACATTTTTTGGGAAAAGACCGCCGTAACCAGAGGTAACTACGATTTCACCCTTCTTCATTTCATTCTGCGCAGAAATATTCTTCATTACCGTGATATTATCATCACAATATTCCGGTGAACCGGTTATTATACCCTGATTTTCGGTTTTCTTATCGACAGAGCCAACCTTAGCATCCGGAGAAAGCAATGTTGTCACCTTACATGATTTAAGATTCACTTCGCTGACAAAACCTACAAGACCGTTTTCTGTCATTACCGGATCTTTTTCCGATATTCCGTCCTGAGAACCTTTATCCAGAATAAAACCATAAAAGTTTTCGTTTGGATCCCTTGAAATTACTGTTGACGGAATAAGTGAAAAATCATCATTTTCTTTTTTTATGTTATAGAACTTATATAATTCTTCGTTTTCCTTTTTCAGATCGTAGTATTCCACAAGCATACTGCTGAGCTTATTATTTTCTTCCCTGAGCTTTTTATTTTCTTTTTCAAGTTCTTCTGCATCTGCGGGGGATTTCAGACTTTCGCCTGTACTTGACGTAAAGCCAGCCGCTGCTTTCTGAAGCGGCGCAAAAACCAGTCCGGTGAAAAGGCCGTTCATTGTACTGTTTCCGGCTGTAACAAGCGCAACTACAAGCAGAACGCATACCGTCAGAACAAGCACCTTCATGCCGTTTGCGGATCTCCTTTTCATTTGCTCCCCTCCTATGTTAATAATCGTCAGCTGATCAGAAACAACTGAATAAAACTATTCATACAGTAAACAAATTATAGTCTCAGTAAATGACGCACGAAAGCAGTTTGTTTGCTCCTGTCAGCCTGGGTTTATTGAGTAATAAGTATAATTCAATTGCAAAAGGTTTCATCCGTATGCCTGTAAAAAGCACGGACGAAACCTGTGTGTTCATCTTCTTCTGCCAAAGCTTGCTGCACCAAAAGTTTCAAGTCTCATTCCAGTTCCGTCAACAACGCAGTCAAGTGGACTGTCGGCAGTTCTTACAGGCATTCCTGTTTCCTGTGATACAAGAAGATCAAGTCCTCTGAGCAATGCACCGCCACCGGTTAATGTGATACCATTATCAATTATATCAGCCGAAAGCTCGGGCGGTGTCTGCTCAAGTGTCGTCTTGATCGCTTCTATAATGACAAGCAGCGGATCTGCAAGCGCATCCCTGATCTCAGCAGCAGCAATCTCGACATCCTTCGGAAGACCGTCTGCCAGATTTCTGCCTTTTACCTTCATTGTCCCCTCGCCTTCATACGGATATGCAGAACCAATTCCTATCTTGATTTCTTCAGCAGTTCGTTCACCGATAAGCAGATTATATTTCTTCTTGACATACTGTATTATTGATTCGTCAAATTTATCTCCTGCAACTCTGACTGAGCAGGCCGTAACAATATCATCAAATGAAATCACAGCTACCTCTGAGGTTCCTCCGCCGATATCGACAACCATACTGCCCTCAGGCTCACTTACAGGCAGTCCGGCACCCATAGCTGCTGCCATCGGTTCTTCAATCAGCTCAACCTGCTTTATTCCTGCGCGATGCATTGCATCTGTAACTGCTCTTCTTTCAACATCTGTAACACCCGACGGTATACATACAATGACTCTTGGTTTTGCAAGAAAAGTAGATTTTATTACCATTCTTATAAATCTGTTGAGCATTGTTGCAGTAATATCAAAATCCGCTATAACACCATCTTTTAGCGGTCTTACTGCTACTATTGAACCGGGGGTTCTTCCTATCATTTCCTTAGCGTCTGTTCCGACTGCAACCACCTTATCATTTCTCACATCAACAGCAACAACAGACGGCTCTCTCATTACGATACCTTTGCCCTTGATATACACAAGTGTATTCGCCGTTCCGAGATCTATTCCTATATCCTTTGAAAACATATCTCTATCCCTCTTCCAAGCATCAGCTATTAACCTGACGTTCTTCCATCCTTTTAATTCCAAAAAATCTCAACTTATATTATACCCTTTTACCAAAATAATAACAATAAAAATTTTGAAATAATTAAACTTTTGTTTTTATATACAAATAATAATGGCAGACGGAAAAATTTTTTGTTTTACAAATCCGCATAATGTTAAAAGCTTTTTACACATTATGTCTTTCATTCATACCTTTCCGGTCGAACCGAATCCGCCGCTGCCTCTTTCTGTTTCACCCAGCTGCTGAACCTGAACAAACTCTGCGCAGACAACAGGCATTATTACCATCTGAGCAATTCTTTCTCCGGGGCTGACTGTATAATCCTTGTCAGATACATTACACAGACCCACACATATTTCTCCGCGGTAATCGCTGTCGATTACTCCAACGCCGTTCGCAAGGCAGATACCATGTTTTACTCCTAATCCGCTTCTTGCAAAAAGAAATGCTGCAAGGTCTTTTTCAGGCAGTTCAATTGCTATACCTGTCGGTATCATTACAAGCGAACCTGGTTTAATCTCAACCGGATCATCACAGCAGGCATAAAGATCCGCTCCCGCAGAACCCTCGGTTGCTCTTTTCGGAACAACAGCATTTTCTCTCAGTTTTTTTATCTTTACCTTTTTTTCCATCATATCTTCTCCTTCAACCTCAATCATTCAACCCCACGATAATAAAGTCCTCTTGTAAAACCGCTGTCAGGCGCTTTTTGATGACGATGCATTTTAAGAAGGCTTTCTCTTTCCTCAGGGCTTTCTGTACTGAATCTGATCACCTCAAAATCAATACCACGCATTTCATGTCTTCTGTCTGCCATAAAAAGCGGTACGCTGTTCAGGATCTCTGTACAGCTGCCAAAGCATTTCATCGGGAAATCTATTCCCTTTCTGTCACGCAGAACCGGAGCTTTTCTGCATTGCTTGCAGCCCTTGCCATCATTCATTGCGGGACAGTTCCTTGTAAGCATAAGCGGAAGCCTGCCGGAGGAAATTATGCCGATCGGAAGTGTTCCGCCAAGCTTTGATATCTGCTCAAGAGTCAGCTCGAAGGATACCTCACAATCAAGCATTCCCTGTTTTTCAGCCCATATTACAGACTCAGTATTTGCAATATTAAGACCAAAACCGCCATGTATATCCATTCCCAGCTCATGTGCCATTTCTATTACTGCTACGTTATTTGCAAATACTTCGTTTATTCCAAGCTGCTGTATTTTCTCAAGCCTTTCAAAGACTTTATTTTCAATGCCGAAAAGACCCCTGGGTACATCAATCGCAACAGCAAACCCCCTGTTCATAAGTTCATCAAGTTTTTTATCACTGAGCGTGTACGGTACATAGATAAGATCACTGTCAAGGAAGCTGTCCGAAATATCATCATCGGGGAAACGTACCCTGTATCCTTCAGGATGCACAGCTGCTCTTGTACAATTATCATGACGATTCGCTGCATTAAATGAACGCTGTCCGGGCTTTTCCCTTTTTTCATCAATTATAGAAAGACACTCTGAACGCATTGCATTGATAACAGAGCCTGATACGGACAATCCATCATCGATTGTCGATTCAAGCTTTCCAAGCACATAAGGAGTACCTCCGGTTTTTGAAAGGCTTTTTCCACAGCGTGAATTATCTATTGCTGTTTTGAGAGCTTTCTCCGGAACAGGGCCTGATACTTCAGCTGAATTGTTATCGCTGTCTTTAGCTGAAAGAGTAACTGGACAGCCTTCTTTTATCTTTATTTCAAAGCATACCGGAATATGCTGTCTTTCTTTCTTGTAAAGCTCATGTATTTCCGCAAATACACGGCTGTCAGCAGCTTCGACATTATCCTTTGAACGTATGCCGAACATTTCCCTGCCCGTTTTTCCTTCATAATAGCCGTCTGTAAATCCTGAACGGGAAAAAACTGACATCAGTCTTTGTCTAGATTCTTCTGAAACAACGCCATTATCAAGGCTTTCACGGCAGGCTGTAACAGCCGCCGCAACATATTCCGGTCGTTTCATTCTTCCCTCAATCTTTGCAGAAGCTATACCCATCTGTTCAAGCTCTTGCAGATGATCTATTATTGAAAGATCCTTGAGGCTCAGATCATGTCCTGTTCCTCCCTTTACAGTAAAGGGCAGCCTGCACGGCTGAGCGCAGGAACCTCTGTTTCCGCTTCTCGAGCCAAGCATTGCACTGAAATAGCACTGTCCGGATACACTCATGCAAAGCGCACCATGAACAAAAACCTCAAGCTCGATCGGACTGCTTTTTGCGATTTCTTTTATCTGTTCTCTTGAAAGCTCCCTTGAAAGAACAGCTCTTGTCAGTCCCAGCTTTGCAAGATACTGCACACCCTTAAGTGTATGCACAGAAAGCTGCGTCGAGCCATGTACAGGCATTTCAGGCGCACTTTTGCGTACAAGTGAAATAAGCCCGGTATCCTGCATTATCAGAGCGTCCACTCCGATACTGCACGCAAATTCAATAAGCTCCATTGCAGCATTGATCTCATCATCATGCACAAGAGTATTACATGCAAGATGAACAGCTGTGCCGCAGCGGTGACAATAACGCACAACACGTTCAAGCTGTTCATTATCAAAATTATGTGCAGATGTCCTTGCACTGAAGCGCGAAGCTCCTATATAAATCGCATCTGCTCCTGTCCTGACAGCAGGATAAACGGATTCCTCACCGCCTGCAGGAGCCAATATCTCAAGCCTTGCCATTATTTTTCTTGTTTCTGCTGCCAAAGAAAGAAACCTGCTCAGCTCCCTCGTCCTCAGCTTCGGTTGTTGCAGACTTCCTCACTGCCTTTACTGCAGGAGATACTGGTGACGGCTCACTGACAATCCTTGCTTTTTCTCCGAGACGCTTTCTGAGCGTTTCGATATCCTTCCTGAGTCTGGCATTTTCGCAATCTGCTTCCTCAAAGGAACTGCGGTATTTTGCTGCTTCATTAAGATAGTCCTTTATCTGATGACGAAGACTGTCAGCTGCCTCCTCGGATTTCATAAGCTGGTCACAAATATTAAGAGATGCAAGCATTACAGCTGAATTAGCTGATAATCCGGGGGCAGCACGCCTTACCGAATTGATCTCGCTGTTTAGTCTTTCAGCGACAGATTTTGTATAAAGCTCGCTTTCTTCGCTTATTACTGTAAAGCGAGTTCCTGCAATATCTACTTTTACACGGTTCCTGTTATTATTTTCCATTTGGATACACCTCTGTTTTTACTTTCAGATCATTTTCCTGAGCGGACATGATTCTCCTGATACTGATTATAATACATTTCTGTCAATTATTAAAGCCAAAAAGCGTAATTGTTACTAAAATTTCTGAAATATTATAAATCCGGCTGTCCGTTTTGGTATTCTTTGGAAATAATACACATATATTCGTAAAAATTTTTTAATATTATAGTTGAAAATTAAGTAAATATGTTATATAATGAATCAGTATTATTTTAACATGCATACAAACGGAAGGTTTTTTCCGACAAGTTTTCATACCGCTGGTCTGCTGAAAAAAGGACAGACAGACTGTTTATACGGTATCTGAAAACTTTTATTAAGGAGGGTTTTTTTATGTCAAAGTCCAAGCTGACACCGAGCGAGGCAAGAGAGCTTATCATTGCTAAGCTTTCACACAATTTCGGTGTGTCACCCGCTGATGCTACTGACGAGCATTACTACAAGGCTGTTGCTCTTATGCTCCGTGATATTATGCGTCAGGATCACAAAGATTTTGTTGCAGCTGCTGAAAAGCAGAACAGCAAAACAGTTTACTATCTGTGTATGGAATTCCTTATGGGTCGTTCTCTCAAGAACAATCTGTATAACCTCGGGCTTGAGGAAACTGTTCAGCAGGCTCTCAAAAGCCTGAATATCAAGCTTGAAAATATATATGAGCAGGAGCCTGATGCAGGTCTTGGTAATGGTGGTCTCGGCAGACTCGCTGCCTGCTTCCTTGATGGTCTTGCAACCCAGAATTACAGCTCAATGGGTTATTCTCTCAGATACGAATACGGTATTTTCCGTCAGAAGCTTGTTGACGGATGGCAGACTGAGCTTCCTGATTTCTGGCTTCCAGGCGGTTCAATCTGGCTTCAGCCGCATCCGGAAAAGAGTATTCCTGTTTATTTCGACGGAAAAATCAAAGAAACATGGCATGAAACTCATCATTCAATCGAATATGAAAATGCTACAAAAATCATTGCTACACCTTATGATATGCTCGTTCCTGGTGACGGCGGCAAGGGTATAAGCAGACTTCGTCTGTGGGCTGCTACATCTGACAACTTCGATATGAAGCTTTTCAATTCAGGTGATTATGTTCGTTCAATGGAGCAGAAAGCTCTCGCTGAAAGTATTACAAGAGTCCTCTATCCTGAGGATAATCACTCCGAGGGTAAGAGTCTTCGTCTGACACAGCAGTATTTCCTTGTTTCTGCAACAATTCAGGATATTATCCAGCGTCATCTCAGACATCATAATTCTCTTGACAATCTTCCCGAGCTTGTCGCAATTCACCTCAATGATACTCATCCGGTTCTTGCTATTCCCGAGCTTATGAGAATCATGCTTGATGAATGCGGTTACGGCTGGGATCAGTCATGGGATATCGTAACAAGAACTGTTGCGTATACTAACCATACAGTAATGAGTGAAGCGCTTGAATGCTGGCAGGTAGATATGTTCCAGAGAAAGCTACCAAGAATCTATCAGATCGTCGAAGAGATAAACAGACGTTTCTGTGAGGAAATGAGCAATAACGGCGTTGACGGCTGGAAGATCGGCAGAATGGCTGTTATCAATGACGGTATCGTCAGAATGGCAAATCTTGCAGTTATCGCTTCTCACTCTGTAAACGGCGTTTCAAAGCTCCACAGCGAAATACTCAAGGACAGCGTATTCAATGATTTCTATTCTGTAACTCCTGAAAAGTTCAAGAATGTTACAAACGGTATCGCTCACCGCCGCTGGCTCAACCAGAGTAATCCGGGACTTGCAAAGCTTATCACTGAGCTTATCGGTGACAAATTCATCAGAGATGCTAATGCTCTTGACGGTCTTATGGCATACAAGAGTGATGCAGTTGTTCTTGCAAAGCTTGCTGCAATCAAAAAGCAGAACAAGGAGCGCATGGCTAAATATATTCTTGAAAACAACGGAATTAAGGTAAGTCCTGATTCTATCTTTGATGTACAGGTAAAGCGTCTCCACGAGTATAAGCGTCAGCTGCTTAATGCACTGCATATTTACAGCACATATCAGTGGCTCAGAGATAATCCTGATGCTGAATATACACCAAAGACATATATTTTTGGTGCAAAGGCTGCTCCGGGTTATTATTTCGCTAAACAGATAATTCAGTTTATCGTTGCTCTTGCTGACAAGATCAACAACGATCCGAGAGTAAACAAAAAGCTCAAGGTAGTTTATCTTGAGGATTACAGAGTTTCTGTTGCTGAAAAGCTTATTCCTGCTGCAGAAATCAGCGAGCAGATCTCACTTGCCGGTACAGAGGCTTCAGGTACTTCTAACATGAAGTTCATGATAAACGGTGCAATAACACTCGGAACTCTTGACGGTGCAAATGTTGAGATTCATGATGTTGTCGGAGATACAAACTCTCTTATCTTTGGTATGACTACACCTGAGGTAAATCAGCTTAAGAAGAACGGTTACAATCCTGCTATTCCCTATAACAACAACCATATTATCAAGGCTGCTGTTGATGGAATCGGCTCAGAATTCGGTGAACGCTTCAGTGATATCGTAAATTCTCTGCGTACGATCGATCCTTATATGGTACTTGCTGATTTTGCTGATTATGCTAATACCCAGCAGAAGGCTTCAAGACTTTATGATGATAAAAAAGTCTGGAACAAAATGTCTCTTATCAATATCGCAAAGGCAGGCAGATTTGCTTCTGACAGATCAATCAGAGATTATGCTGAAACAATCTGGTACGCTAAACCTGTTATTCTTAACAATAACAACAACGTATAATATCATTAAGACCGGTAACGATCATTTCGTTGCCGGTCTGTTTTGCATTTAATAATTTTGGGTACTGTGTATACAAAATGCACAGTACCCTGTTTTATTAATTATCACATTTCAGTATCAGCATTATGAAAGCTCAAAGGCGCCGATATAAAGCTGATAATATTTTCCTTTTCGGGCAATAAGCTCGTCATGTGTTCCACGCTCGATTATTCGTCCAAGCTCAAGAACCATTATTACCTCAGAATTCTGAACAGTACTTAATCTGTGAGCAATTACAAAAACTGTCCTGCCATACATAAGTCCGTCCATCCCCTTTTGCACAAGTGCTTCTGTTCTTGTATCAATACTTGAAGTTGCTTCATCAAGTATCATTACCGGCGGATCTGCAACAGCCGCTCTTGCAATTGAAATAAGCTGACACTGTCCCTGAGAAAGCTGTCCTCCGTCACCGGTTATCACAGTATCATAGCCATCAGGCAGCATCATTATAAAATCATGAGCATTTGCAAGCTTTGCTGCTGCAATACATTCCTCATCTGATGCATCAAGCTTTCCGTAACGGATATTTTCCATAACAGTTCCTGTGAATAAATGTACATCCTGAAGTACAACTCCGAGAGATCTTCTCAGATCTGTTTTTTTGATCTTATTGATATTTATTCCATCATATCTGATTTTACCGTCGGCAATATCATAAAAACGGTTAATAAGATTCGTAATCGTAGTTTTGCCTGCTCCTGTTGCTCCTACGAATGCAACTTTCTGTCCCTTTTCAGCATACAGCGATACATCATGAAGTACCGTTTTTTCTTCCGTATAACCGAAATCAACATCCTTCATAACGATATTTCCGTTCAGTTTTGTATATGTTACTGTGCCGTCACCGTGAGGATGCTTCCATGCCCACATTTCAGTACGCTCTTCTGTTTCAACAAGATTATCGTTTTTATCATATTTTACATTGACAAGAGTTACATAACCTTCGTCCTGCTCGCTTTCCTCATCCATAAGCTCAAAGATACGCTCTGCTCCGGCAAGTGCCATTATTACGGCATTAAGCTGCTGTGATATCTCGCTGAAGGGCCTTGAAAAGTTCTTTGAAAGCTGCAGGAAAGATGCAATAATGCCCGCTGTGATCGGACTGAGTCCGAAAATGGACAGCGCGCCGCCTACCATTGCAATAAGTACATACTGAAGATTACCGAGATTATTCATTATAGGCATAAGAATATTTGCATAGGTATTTGCAGCCGTCGAACTTTCACAGAGAGATTCGTTTTTCCTGTCAAAATCTTTCTTTGAAGCTTCCTCATGGCAGAATACTTTTACTACCTTCTGGCCGTTTATCATTTCCTCGATATAACCGTTTACTTCACCGATTTCCTTCTGCTGCTTGATAAAATTTACAGCACTTCCTCCTGCAATCTTGCCGGTAATGACAAGCATTATGCCAACAAAAACAAGTACAAACAATGTCAGGTATAAATTCATTGTGATCATAGCAACAAAGACTGTTATTATCGTTATTACCGAAGAAAACATCTGCGGTAGACTGATCGACATCATTTGTCTGAGAGTATCAATATCATTTGTATACCGGCTCATTATATCGCCATGGGAATGGGTATCAAAATATTTTATCGGAAGAGTCTGCATATGTGCAAAAAGATCGTCACGAATCTTTTTCTGTATTCCCTGAGAAATATTTACCATCATTCTGTTATATGCAAGACCGGCAAGTGCACCTGTAAGAAGTATTCCTCCGACTGTCAGAAGCATTATGAGAAGGCCTGTGAAGTCAGGATTCTTCTGTCCCATCAGCGGGACAATATAATTATCTATCAGAAGCTGAATAAACATCGCACTGAAAGCACTTGCACCTGCACTTATCACAATGCAGACAAGTACAATAATAAACCTCACAGTATAGCCTCTGAGATAGCTGAGAAGTCTTTTGATTACCTTTGCAGGGTTTTTGAGTCTGGTAGCATTTTTCATTTCCGGCATAGCTCCACCCTGTTTTTTCTTTTCAGGCATTCTCTTCACTTCCCTTCTTCTGTGAATTATATACTTCTCTGTATATCTCATTATTTCTGATCAATTCTTCATGAGTTCCGAAATCACAGATACAGCCTTTATCCATTACTATGATTTTATCTGCATCCTCAATTGATGATATTCTTTGTGCAATTATAATTTTCGTCGTATCAGGTATTTCTTCAAGAAAAGCTTTTCGTATAAGCTTATCTGTCTTTGTATCAACTGCACTCGTTGAATCATCAAGTATCAGTATTTTCGGTTTTTTCAGCAGTGCTCTCGCAATACAGAGTCTTTGTCTTTGTCCGCCTGAAACATTTGTTCCGCCCTGTTCGATATATGTATCGTATTTATCCGGCATCTTTTCAATAAATTCATCTGCCTGAGCAAGTCTGCACACTCTTGCGATATCCTCATCAGTTGCCTGAGGATCACCCCAGCGAAGATTTTCCTTTATTGTTCCTGAGAAAAGCACATTCTTCTGCAGAACCATTGCTACACTGTCACGGATAGTTTCTATATCATAGTCTTTTACATTTTCTCCGCCGACATAAACCGTTCCTTCTGTTGCATCATATAATCTCGGAATAAGCTGTACAAGGCTTGATTTTGACGAACCGGTACCGCCTATTATACCAATTGTTTCACCGGATTTGATTTTTAAATTGACATCTTTAAGACAAATCTTATTCATATCCTTTGCATAGCTGAATGAAACGTTATCGAATACAATGCTTCCGTCCTTTACCTCCTTGAGAGCCTTTTCGTTATTTTTCAGATCCGGGACCTCATTCAGCACTTCTGCTACACGGTCACCGGAAGCCTTTGAAAGAACAACCATAACCATAATCATAGACAGGAACATAAGACTCATCAGGATCTGGAACACATATGTCATCATACTGACAAGCTCTCCGGTTGTCATTATTCCGCCCACTATCTGATGCGAAGCTATCCAGGCTATTACAAGAATACAACCGTAAATACTGATCTGCATAACAGGCATATTGAAAGCAACAATTTTTTCCGCCTTTGAAAAATCCCTGTATATCTCACCTGAAATATCGCCGAATTTTCTGACCTCATGTTCTTCTCTTACAAAAGATTTTACAACACGGATACCATGCAGATTTTCCTGAACTATATTATTGAGTTTATCATATGTTTTGAACACTCTCTTGAATACCGGATGAGCATATTTTATCACCAGTCCGAGAGCAAGGGCGATAAACGGAATAAATGCTACAAACACAAGTGAAAGCTCAGCATTGATACTGAATGACATTATCATTGCGAAAATCATCATAAACGGAGCCCTGACTGCAACACGAATAATCATCTGATACGAATTCTGAATATTAGTGATATCGGTAGTCAGTCTTGTGACAAGACTCGAGGTCGAAAACTTGTCAATGTTTAAAAAAGAATAATCCTGTATCTTATAGAACAGATCATGTCTGAGGTTTTTTGCAAAACCTGCACTTGCCTTTGCCGCAAACTTACCGGAGAAAATTCCGAAAATCAGGGCTGCAAATGCTACTGCTGCAAGAATCAGACCTGTTTTAACGATATAATTCATATCGCCCTTGTTTACACC
>ONRO01000055.1 GCA_900320235.1 uncultured Eubacteriales bacterium | reverse complement strand
CACGGCTTTTATAGCTTCAAAAATTTTACTCAGGCACTGCCCGGCTTTTTGAGCATGAACTGCTGACATTATTTCTGCAATAAAAGTCCGGGAAAAATATCACACTGACATTTTTCTGCCGGCTGATTTAACTGTTTCTGAGGAAGCTGATTACAGGGAATTGCTGTCTGAGTCGTAAATCAGCAAATGATATTATCCGCCGTCTGCTGTATGCTGACGGCGGACTAATTCTTATTTAGCAAGATATCCTATCTTTTTCATTGCCTTATCGAGCGTACGCTGTGATATTTTGAGAGCGATCTCTGCACATCTGCGGTACTGTTCCTCAAGATAAGCCTTATCATCGATGAGCTGGGCAAAACGCTCCTGAATAGGTCTGACAGCATCAACAACTGCTTCTCCGACTGCAGTTTTGAAATCGCCGTAGCCTTTGCCTTCAAATTCAGCTGTTATTTCATCAGAAGTTTTTCCTGTTACTGCACTCATAATACCGATGAGGTTATTTATTCCGTCCTTACCTTCACCGACGCAGACTCTTGCCTCGCTGTCGGTTACAGCCCTTTTGAATTTTTTCATAATAACATCAGGCTTGTCAAGAATAGCTACCCATGAATTTACATTTTCATCAGATTTTGACATCTTCTTGGTAGGATCCTGAAGTGACTTTATTCTTGCGCCGACCTCAGGAATATATCCGTCAGGTACTGTAAAGGTTTTTCCGTAGATTCCGTTGAATCGCTCTGCGATATTTCTTGAAAGCTCAAGATGCTGTTTCTGATCCGCACCTATGGGAACAAGATCAGCCTGATAAAGAAGGATATCAGCCGCCATAAGCGAAGGATATGTAAAAAGACCTGCATTTACGTTATCAGCGTGTTTAGCAGATTTATCCTTGAACTGAGTCATTCTTGAAAGCTCGCCGAACTGTGTATAGCAATTGAGTATCCATGCAAGCTCAGCATGAGTATGCACATGGCTCTGGATAAAGAACAGGCTTTTTTCAAGATCGATACCGCAGGCAAGAAAAAGAGCATATGCTTCAAGAATATTTCTGCGGAAAGCTTTCGGATCCTGTCTTACTGTTATCGCATGAAGATCAGCGACAGCAAAGATACATTCATAATCATCCTGAAGCTTTACCCAGTTTCTGAGAGCACCGACATAGTTTCCGAGTGTAATAGTACCGCTGGGCTGAATTGCGCTGAAAATTCTTTTTTTCTTTTCAGGCTGTGTATTTTTAATTTCTTCTGACATATTAGAGTACCTCCGATGCTAATTTTCCAAGAATTTTTATTCCTTTTTCAAGCTGTTCATTTGTAGGTGTTGAGAAATTGATTCTGAAAGAGCTGCACTGTTCTGACTCATCTGTAAGGAAAGCATTTCCGGGAACAACGCAGACCTTGTTGAGAACAGCCTGTTTGCAGAATTCTGTCATAGATATCCTTGCATTTTCAGGAAGTCTGCACCATATGAACAGACCGCCTTCTATTTTCTGATAGCTTATACCTGACGGAACAAGATATTTGTCAAGAAGCTCCATACAGAAATCAGCCTTCTTTTTATAGATAGAGCGCAGAGAAGAAAGATGACCTTCAAAATCATATTCTGTCATAAATCTGTGAGCAACCATCTGAGCCCATGAGTTTGTATGAACGTCCTCACCCTGCTTGCAGACCACCATTTTCTGAATAACAGGCTTGGGCGCAATTACAAAGCCGAGTCGCATTCCCGGTGAAAGAACCTTTGAGAATGATCCGGCATAAACAACGATTCCGTCCTTATCAAGTGATTTGATGCAGGGAACATCTTCGCCGGCGATTCTGAGTTCGCCATAAGGATTATCTTCAAGGATCATAACATTATATTTTACGGCAAGTTCATAAATAGCCTTTCTTTTTTCAAGACTTGTTGTAACTCCTGAAGGATTCTGGAAATTAGCTATGATATAGATAAAGCGGACATTTTTTTCATTCTGAAGAGCCTTTTCAAGGGCATTGAGATCCATTCCGTCACTTTCAAGCGGAATACCGCAGAGTTTACAGTTAAAAGAGCGGAATGAATTGAGAGAACCGATAAAGCTCGGAGCCTCACAGATAACGGTATCACCCTCATTGCAGGTTGTTTTTGTAAAGAGATCCATAACCTGCTGAGCGCCGGAGGTAATAATAATATCGTCATTTTCAGAGCCCACTGCATATTTTTTAGTCATATAATCCCATACAGCCTTTCTCAGTGGAGGAAAGCCTTCTGTAACGCTGTACTGCAAAGCGCTGATCGGGTCATTTGCGAGGATATCGGCAGATATTTCAGCGATTGCCTTAGCAGGAAAAGCTTCCGGAGCGGGATTTCCGGCTGAAAGCGAAACAACTGTGGGGTCTGCTGCATATTTGAATATTTCTCTTATAGCTGAAGGCTT
>ONRO01000098.1 GCA_900320235.1 uncultured Eubacteriales bacterium | reverse complement strand
GGGTCGGGGTAGAGTTAAGGAGGAGAGATTTCAAAAGAGAGGAACCTTAAGAGGAGGGGCCAAAGCCCTTCCCCTTGTGGTTTCTTTCTTTTGGCAGCGTCCGCATTCTGCGGGCGCTGTCCCGGCAGAAAAAGCAGAAAGGAAGAGCAAAGCAGAAGCGGTATAAACCCGACACACTCAAATGAAACTGATTGCAGATATAAAAGTTAATAAGAATAACAACCCGAATACGCTCAAACGAAACTGACAGTGAACTAATTATTTTACAAATGCATTCGCCATACTTCATTAATTTACCCCATGCCGAGGGATTGCAGTCAGGGCATTTCGCCATACCCAAGGGCACTTCCTTCGGGTGACTACGGTTGGCGACCAGTGGCTCTGGGTATCGCCTGCCGGCTCGGTCGGTGCTGCTGCTTTGCAGCTGTGTCCAGGACATCCGCACCCTTTAAAAAGGCTGGCGGAACTTTTAAAATTCGCCCACACTCACATGAAACTAAACGCTGCTAAAGAAATAAACAATTCAAACCGCCGACTACGCAGAAATCAAATACATTTCCGAATAGTTTTTAAAGCTCATCAATGCTGCCAAAGGAAAAACCCAGACCCTCCCATTTTGTCAGAAGCTCATCAAGAATATTGCGGTTTGTTTCTGATGTGCTGTGCAGAAGAACAATCGCACCATTGTGGATCCTTGGGATAAGCTTGTCAAAAGCCTCCTGTTTTGTCGGCTGATCATCATTATACCAGTCCACATATGCAAGACTCCAGAATATTGTCTTGTAGCCAAGCTTTTTTGCCATAGTAAGATTATCAGTGCTGAATTTTCCCTGCGGCGGCCGGTAGAATTTTTTCATTTGCTGCCCTGTTGTTTTCCTGAAAAGCTCTTCAAGCTTGCAAAGCTCACCGGAAAAGCTTTTTTCATCAGATATCTGTGACATATCCGGGTGTGTGTAGGTATGATTGCCTACAATATGCCCTTCGGATACCATTCGCCTGACAAGATCCGGCGAGGTTTCTATAAAATTTCCGACAAGAAAAAATGCTGCCGGAGCTTTATGCTTTTTCAATATATCAAGAATATCAGCGGTGAAGCCGTTTTCATACCCTGCATCAAAAGTCAGATAAATTTTTTTTGCAGAAGTATCCCCTGTGAAAACGGCATTGTATTTTTTAAGTTCCTCAGCACTTGCGTTTCCTGTTGGAGGACTGCCCTCGTTCTGATAAGAAAGCCCCCAATTCACTTCTGCTGATGTGCTGACAGAAGCATTGTCACATATTCCTGCTCCGGAAATGAGCACAGCAGTCATCAGTACAGCAGCACTGAGCAGCGCTGCAATTGATTTTTTCCCGAATATCACATACAAATTCATCACCGCCGTTATTATTATGACAGCCCTCAGATATAACAGGGGACTGTCGGCTGATATATGATATTCAGAAGAAAAAGGAATTATGACTGCTCAGAGAGTTTTCTTAGCGGCTCCGAATATTCCTCAATGGTATCTGCTGCACGGGAGAGCATATATTCAAAGACCTCGCCCGAAAGATTTGTTTCATAAAAGCTTGTAGTCATGCGGAAATAGAGAAGTCTGTCTTCAATACAGTAGCAAAAGCAGCCATGCCGCAGATCGTTATTGATAACACAGAGTGCAGCAGCAAGCTCCTGCCCGGAAGTTTCGGAATCTGTGAGAACAGGGGAATAAAGACTTATCAGCATTTTTTCCGGATCAATTGAAAACAGAAAGCTATGATCTTTGTCGCCTTCCGGAAGAGTACATCTTACGCATAGCCGTTTATCATTCCTTTTGTACGTTATCCCGTTCCTGTCAAGAGTCCTGCATAAAAGCATATAGTGCTTCCATGCCTTTGTAGATGTAAGTATCATAGTTTTGCTCCTTATCCGGCAGTATATGCCTTTTAAAATAGTATTTGCTGTCACAAAGCTGAAAGAAAGACAATCTGACAGTTTTCTGACATTCAAAAGCAAAGCCTGGCATTTGTTATCATGGTATATTATAAAACATTACAAATGAAAAATATGCTGAACTGAGTTGCTGGTGTAAAAATACAGACGGAGTTCTGAAACGATTCAGAAAACCAATATATAGAATTCCGTACAGAAAAAGACTGACCGGGAGTTTAAAAAACTTGATAAGACAACAAAAAGTAACGGAAAATAAAAGTATATACTGCGGAAGTATACACGAAGTGTATATCCGGAGCACAGCACCTCAAGGACACTTCCTCCGGGCGCATCACGTTGCCGTTACGCCGGGCAGGGTTCGTGTAAAATAATTCTGGGAGTTTTTAGCAGAAAGGATATCAGCAGTTCAGGCTCAAAAAGCCGGGCGGTGCCGGAG
>ONRO01000099.1 GCA_900320235.1 uncultured Eubacteriales bacterium | reverse complement strand
CTGTGATATGATATGTGCCTGCGGTCCGACACCTATGCTAAGAAATATCGCAAAGGCTGCTAAGGAACACGGTAAGCCATGCTTCGTTTCACTTGAACAGCGTATGGCGTGCGGTATCGGTGCATGTCTCGGCTGCGCTGTCGGTATAAACAGGTCTGACGGCAGCTTTACATATAAGCATGTCTGTAAGGACGGACCTGTATTCAATGCAGAGGAGGTGGCTTGGTAATGGCAGATCTTAGTGTGAAAATCGCCGGTGTAGAATTTGATAATCCTATAATCGCCGCTTCCGGCACAATTGGCTTCGGCCATGAATACGGAGAGCTTTATCCACTTTCTGTTTTCGGCGGAATATCCTGTAAGGGAACTACATTGAAGGAACGTCCCGGTAATCCCCCTCCGAGAATAGCTGAAACGCCTATGGGAATGCTTAATGCAGTCGGTCTGCAAAACCCGGGAGTCGAGCATTTTATCAACGTGGAGCTTCCGTGGCTGAAAAAACAGAATACTGTCGTCATTGCAAATGCCGCAGGAAGCACACAGGAGGATTACTGTAAAATATGCGAGATCCTTTCTGACAGTGATGTCGATATGATCGAACTGAATATTTCCTGCCCGAATGTCAAGGAGGGCGGTGCCCAGTTCGGTACTTCGCCTGAATCCGTCGGAAAAATCACATCCGCTGTCAGACGTTACTGCACAAAACCGCTTATCATCAAGCTTTCCCCTAATGTTGCAGATATCGCCGCTGTTGCTAAGGCTGCAGAAGATGCAGGCGCAGACGCAGTTTCTCTTATTAATACACTCACAGGCATGAGAATAGATATCAATACACGCCGCCCGATCATTAAAAATGTTACAGGCGGAATGTCCGGCCCGGCAGTTTTCCCTGTTGCCGTAAGAATGGTATATCAGGTTAAAAAAGCTGTAAAGATACCTGTTATCGGACTGGGCGGAATCAGTACATGGCAGGATGCTGTTGAAATGATTATGGCGGGCGCCGATGCAATTCAGATCGGAACAGTCCTTTTCACAGATCCTTATGCTCCGCTCAAAATATCTGAGGGCCTTCACGGTTTCCTCGATACACATAATATCCCTTCGGTAAGAGAGCTTACCGCAACAGTAGAGGTGTAATTTTAATGACAAAGCTTATTATTGTCCGCCATTGTCAGGCTGAGGGCAATCTTCAGAGATTCTTTCAGGGAAGAATCGACAGCGATATTACTCAGAAGGGCAGAGCTCAGATCGGTGCTACCGCTGAACTTCTTGCAGCAGAACCAATTGATGTTTTCTATACAAGCTCTCTGCAAAGAGCTCAGAAAAGTACTGACGGAATAAATGTTTATCATAATGTCCCAGTTATCACGGACGACCGCCTTATTGAGATCGATGCCGGTAAATGGGAGGGAAGATTCCTGACAGATATCGAAAAGGAATTTCCCGAAGAGTATTCCGACTGGAATAATGCACCGGCTGTTTTTCATGCACCCGGAGGAGAATCAATGTCTCAGGTCTATGACAGGGTCAGCGCTGCAATCGATGATATTGTTAAGAATAATGACGGTAAAACAGTCTGCATTGTATCACATGGCTGTGCCATCAAATGTATGATGTGCTACCTTCACGGCTGGAAGGTCGGGAATATAGCTGAGGTGCCGCTCGGGACAAATATGTCTGTCAATGTTGTAAGGGCTGAAACAGGAAAACCTTTTGAGCTTGTTATGGAAAATTATACCGACCATCTTGTTCTTGTTTAAAGCGGGGTGACGGAAATGATTATTTTATCTGTTGATTACGGCAGAGCAAGAACAGGTATTGCCGTATGCGATAAAAATGAAGTGATGGCTTCTCCTGTATGTGTAATAAAGGAATATAACAGTTCGGTGCTTGCAGATAAGATCAGCGAAATCGCAAGAGACAGACAGGCTCAGCAAATTGTTCTGGGGCTGCCGAGAAATATGGACGGAAGCGAAGGCGAAAGTGCTGAAAATGTCCGTGCCTTCAGAGAGATACTCGCTGAAAAAAGTGGTCTTGATGTCGTGCTGCGTGACGAAAGATGCACAACCGTTACTGCCTATGAATATCTTAATATGAGCAATAAACGAGGTAAAAAGAGAAAAGAGGTCGTTGACAGTGTTGCCGCTGTCGTTATTCTTGATGATTATCTGAATTACAGGAGGAATAGCCTATGAATGTTCTTCCAAGTCAGAAGCTTACTATCAGTCAGGTGTTTCTGGGGCTTGCTGCCGGACTGATGCTGTTTCTTCTGCCGAATGATGCCAAAAATCAGATAAGCTCCGAAGGACTGTGTGAAGCCTTCATTCTGTTGATCTCACTTGTAATTGCAGCTGTCCTTCTTTTTATTACAAAAAGATATGAATCCGTCGGTCTTGCAATATTGACAATGTCCTGTCTTATGGCATTATCAATTATTCTTGAAATAATAATGGGCTTTATCGAATCGCCGTCAACCTACTGGCCTGATCTTAACCAATACAGGATTGTCAGTATGTTTCTGCTATGGTTCGTACCATTTATATGCTGTATGACAGTCAGACTGCTTTCAATGGGAAACGGCGACAACAATGACACAAGAAGAGGCTTTGCAGTTTTTATGTCGATAAGCATGAAAGCACTGCTCATCATCTATATCCTTGTTATTGTTTTCAAGCTCATCCTTCCTGATAAACCTTCTCAGGAAAACAGACATATCGAATGGATGATCTTCAAAAGGATAACTGACTGTATTAACGGCACTCATGAAAACGGTGCGGCCTATATACTCTGGCACTGCATTGTACTTGCTCCTCTGTCATTTTATCTGTCTGTGCTTGTACCGAAATTCAGATTATGGCAGATCGCTATTATTGCTGCCTGCTTCGGTCTTGCAACAGAGGCTATGCAGTTTATCTTCAACACAGGCGCTGCCTGCACAGATGATATTCTAATGATGATAATTGGCTCAATGTCAGGTCTGTTTTTCAAAAAACTGATCGATAAATTAAGATGTGTGATCACAAAAGGTGAAGATACAGAGATGCTGAGCTATGAATACAATCATATGAACACTAAACCTAAGGGCGAAGCTCAGGTTCTTACAGAAGAATAATAAATAAGCATCAGCACAGTGTGTTTTTTTACACGCCGTGCTGATGCTTTTTTAATTCATATCCTCTTTCGGATCTTCTTTTATCGGAAAATTCAAATTCCGGAATGCCTCTATCATTCTCGGATGATAAATAACAAAATGTATGGACGGAGATTTGTTCTTTGATACTATTACTTCTTTTTTATCGATTATTACTATGTTGATATTCCTGATACCCGGATTATCATTATATATAATCTGGCAGTTATGATACTTCTCACAGAATTCTGCGGTCAATCTGATATGCTCGAGATAATCTTCATATGAATAACTCAGATCCTTATTGTAGAATATTTCGGAAAGAGATACTGTCAGCGGTATTTCCTCATACTGTTCTTTTGTAAGTAACGGTATTTCAAGAATAATCTTTTCCCGTT
>ONRO01000101.1 GCA_900320235.1 uncultured Eubacteriales bacterium | reverse complement strand
GGTATATAGACTTATTCAGTCCTGCTTGGAGTTATTTTACCATTTTCATAATGTTTTTAGAAGTCGCTGGTGTATTGAGGGGATACATATAACCGGCAACTCTGTACATAAAATCCACACTATATAAAATATCCCCATCGAAGTCATTTCTGATGGGGATTATTTTATACACATATTTAACCACTATCAACAACTTAAGGAATTATCCGAAAATTTACAGATATGCCCTGTGGCTTTATATCTGCATTTTTTAATATTGGTATATGTTCTTCAAACGCTTAAGTTGTGGACAGTGCATATTTAACTGATAAACAAAAATACTCAGCGTTGTACTCTTCCGCTTCCGCCATTTCTGATCAGACTTTCAACTTCCTCAACCGTAACACGATTATAGTCACCTTCAACAGAATGCTTCAGGCAGCTTGCCGCTGCGGCAAATTCTACCGTTTCCTGATTACTCTTTCCGTTAATCAGCCCATAAATCAATCCGGCTGTAAAGCTGTCACCGCTGCCCACACGGTCAATAATCTGTATATCATACTTTGACGAAAAGACAGTTTCGCTTTTGTCACGATCATAAAGCATACAACTCCAGCCATTGACACTGGCGGAATAACTTTCACGCAATGTGATACCTACGTATTTACATCCGTATTTCTGACAAATCTCTTTGGCAGTCAGTTCATAACCGCTCTTGTTAAGTCTGGCTTCATTTACATTATTATCGTCAGGGCTTATTCCCAGTACCTTTTCTGCATCTTCCTCATTTGCAATACATACATCTACATATTTCATTAATGAGGACATAACCTCCTTGGCTTTTTCCGTACTCCAGAGTTTTTTTCTGTAATTCAGGTCGCAGGATACCATGATACCTTTCTTTCTGGCAGCCATACATGCTTCTTTACAGATAACTGAAAGATTGTCGGACAATGCCGGTGTGATACCGGTAAAATGAAACCAGTCAACACCCTCAAAAAGCTTATCCCAATTATAGTCCGCATTTTCTGACAATGCTACTGCAGAATCCTTCCTGTCGTAAATAACCTTTGACGGACGCTGTGAAGCACCCTTTTCGAGATAATACAGTCCCATTCTGCCGTCTCCGAAAACAATACACTCCGTGTTTACACCAAAATATTGCAGTGAACGCATTGCTGCAACACCTATTTCATTTTCAGGAAGTTTGGTCAGAAAAACAGACTCCAAGCCAAATAGCGACAATGACACCGCTACATTTGCTTCTGCTCCACAAAAAGTTGCATCAAAGCTGTCCTTTTGAAGAAATCTTGTATAAGAAGGGGCTGCTAATCGTAATAATAATTCTCCGAATGATAATACTTTCATATTAAACCTCCAGAAACTTGGGGGTTGTAAGAAATTTCAGACAACCCTGTTTGGCATATGCTTTCAATACATGGAGCATTCCCTTATTCAGAGAATCCAATACAATATTTTTATTTACCAACGTCATATAATCCAATCCATAGTTTTCGCTTGTATCATGTGAATAACCGTCAAAACCTGCAAGATACAGTTCACTGACATGATACTTCATCAGGAGCTTAACTGCCATTAAACCGGCATTGTCCTTTACGGCTTCTTCATCAAACAGAAGTTCTTCATAATCGGTCTGACAAAAAACATCCCCTGCATCAATATTGGAAGTAACGATACATTTCTTTTTTTCTACACTGTCAAGCTTGCTGAAACGGCGTATATTACTGACAAAAATATAGTCTGTCTGATATTCAGGATAATCAAAATTAATGCTTATTACCAGAACATCATGGTTTGCAGCAAAGCTGATTATTTTTTCACATTCCTCGGCAGAACTTTTTCCGGGGGCTATCAGCAATACGGTCTTTCCGCTAAAAATCTTGTTCAGATCAACATCACCATTATCATGCTTTATTTTTCTTTCCATATATTGCAGGTACAGACCTTCAATATATGCCTTATCAAATTCAAGACGCTTCTGTTCGCTCATCATGCCAAAAATTTCATTCATGTTTTCGACTGTCAGCGTTTTTTTGTCATCAAGATAACTTGCATAGTTCGGGTGTGCATTGTGAACGGCTGAAAGATAATTGGGCAATGAATATCCCCAATAGCTATTTTGATAAAACTGGTTGAGTATTTCATCTATGATCTTCAGCAAGGGTTCGATCTTATAATCCGAATCTGCGTTTTCGTTCAGATACTGCACAAACAATTCGGTATTCAGATTTCCGGCTCCACGCCCCATCCCATATACAGAACAGTCAATAATCATATCAAATTTTGTTTTGATATCCGCAAGCCATTGTGCATTTGAATAGGCAAGCTGCAAATTATTATGAGAATGAAATCCGATATGTACAGACGAGTCAAGATTATGCTCGGTGTTATAAAATAAATGTCTCAATTCCTTTTGCTTCATCATGCCGAAACTGTCAACGATATAAAAAGCAAACGGCTTTATTTCATTAACTTTTTTGAGTAAATACAGAAATTCCTCATCGCTGTAACTCAGTGTGACCATCGGCTGCACAAAAAGCTTATATCTTTTTTCTGCAACCCTGCGGCAGCACTCCAGTGCTTTTAACATATCTTTCTTGTGAAAAGCCACTCTGATACCGTCAACGGATGTACCATCATTCTCTGGCAGACTGTCAATATCGTAATCGCCATAGTTCATCAGCAATACAAATATTTTTCCCTTTTTATCCGCCGAAATGATATTTTTCACCTCTTGAAGAGTAGTGAAACGTGTACGATCCCTATCATATTCATATTTTTGCGTCAGGAAACCACATTCAATCACATCGACATCAGCAGCTATAAGGTTATCTATGATCTTGCGGGCATTATGAAATCCAAACCTGCAGTCATTACAGTATCCGCCGTCTCTTAACGTACAATCCAGCACTTGTATACTTCCCACTTCATTCACCCGGTTCTTTGTTAATTATATGATTATAGATAGCGTCAGCTATCATAAAGTCTTCCGGCTCATCAATGTCTACGCTCTCTATTTCACCAACCTCCACGATGTATGGGGCATTACCTATTCTGCGTCCGAGTTCTGTTATCACACGACGTTCATATATATAAAATCCGCTTGTTTCTTCATATAAAGGCGGCAAATCCTGCGTTCTTGGTATATTGTCAAGCTGATAATTAAAGGGGGCTCCGTCTTTCCACAAAAAATCCTGAAGCTCTTTTGCCGCAAAGGAAGAATCATACTCTCCCGATCTTACAGCCTCCAAGCCTTTTTGGATAGAGCCGGCAGAGATAAACGGGGCAGTTGTATGTGTCATAACATAAATATCAGCCGGTACGTCCTTTGCAAAGCACTGCAGAACTTCATTCATTTTTGTACTGTCCTGGTCCAGACTTTCAGACCTTTTCAGATACTTTACACCTTCCGGAATAAACTCTTTAATGTCGGGATTACTGCAATAGACATATACTTCGTCTATACCATCTACTTTTAACAGGGTTGACAGAATATAATAACAAAGCGGTTTGCCGTTTGTAAAGCACTTGGTGTTCTTTTGCGGCAAACGACGATTATTCAATTTCATTGGAACAACAGCAACAACTTTCATTCTTTATTTCTCCTGATTTTTAATATAATATTTTGTAGCATCTTCTTTATGATGAATCACACCTGGACTTCCTATTACAACCGAATGGCTGGGCACATCAAAATTAACAAAGGTATTGGCCGCAATTAACACATCATCTCCTATATGTATACCGCCAACCACAGAAGAATTCAAGCCAATATACACTCGGTTTCCGATTACAGGAGCTTTTGCACCATCTGCTTTCTTCACGTTGCCTATAGTACAGCCTTTCATCAGAACACAGTTATCTCCGATCACTGCTTTTGAGTTGACCGTTATACCAAATCCGTGAAGCAAGGACAAACCTTTGCCTAACTTAACGGACTGCGGTATTTCTATTCCGCTCATTTTATACTGACGTCTGAGTCGTATTTTATAATACAGTCTTGAAACAGGGTTTTTGCTTGCCTTTACCTTTCTCCAATAGTACAAATAGCAAAATCCCCTGTCCTTTTTCAAATGAACCCTCAGACTTTTGGCACTGATATTATCGCTGATTTGTCCCAGATCGCTTGCAATCATCTCATTCATACTTGTTCCTCACTTTTATTGGGATAATAACCTTTTCTTGAAATAATCTTTGCCGGAATCCCTCCCAAAGTAACACCGTCTTCTTCAAAAGACTTATTCACCACCGCATTAGCACCTATGGCTATATTGGATCCTATTTTTATATCGCCAAAAATTTTGGCACCCGGTCCGAAATAGACATTATCCCCGATGACTGGTGCTTTTTTACTGCCGCCGCTGGCACCGATATTGACTCCTGCGTGAATTCTGGCATTTTTTCCGATTCTTGCATTAGGATTGACAACAACTGTCCCATAATGTACAATACACATACCCGGTCCGAAAACATTCGGCTCGACAGACCATCCGAGCTTCATACCGAGATTATTTAATCTATATTTATAGACCGCTGACAATATTTTATGATGATTATTGACATGGTACTCTGCTTTTCGCAGCAATATATTGAACTTCATCAGCTTTTTCGTTTTCAGTTTTATGCCATAGCCGGCAGAATCTCCCCATCTGGCTTTTTTGTCACATTCAATATAGTGTTTTAAGTCATGTTTACTTTTTATCATATTTTTTTCCTCATTTGCTCAAGTCTTGAAAAAAGCTAATAATTAGTTGTTTATTGGATTTTCCACTTTCACTGACATTGACTATATACTTTTCCGTGAATTGCTGATAAGTTTGTTCATTCATGGAAAAGTCCTTCATTTCCGGATGTGCCAGATCAACCTTGTCTAAATTCAGCAAATCCGCAAATTTTATTCCCATCAGCACACAATATCTACAGGATGATTTCAGCAGACTGTCAGAATACAGTACTTTGATTGGCTTTTTCATCAGAACCGCATCTATCAAAGAAGTAGAGTAATGAGATACAATAAACTCGCAATGCTGGATGAGCACAGGCGTTTTGTATTTGATAATTTGCCGCCCCTCAAAATCGTTTTCTGAATAGTTTGCTTTTGGATGGGAGGAAATAACAACAGGTGTATGATATTTTTCTTCTAACATTCTGAAATAGCGATTAAGACTTTCGATGTATTCGTTTCTATCCATCTGATTGACAGACGATGCAAACATCGGATGTCCGACTAACGCTGCATCAATAAACAAAATGTACTTTCCATCAATAATTGAGTCTTGATTTTTTGCCATCAGAAATTCATCATATTTGATTTGATGAATCTTGACAAACTTTCTGCTTTCTTCAGGATAAAAATTATAGGATGACAGCAGGTAGTCATACTTGACATGAGGATATTTGATACCGTTGATAACAGATCTGAAAAACCGATATTTTTTCAGAAAAAACTTGAGCTTATTGCCTCTGTTTTCTTCTTTCAGGTTTTCCGCAGAAGCTGTATCACCCAACCATGCAGCCAGACCTTCTTTATTGATGTTGATGATAGGAATACCGCATGATTTGATAATCGAATAAATCTTTTTGAGAGCAGGAATCGTAATATTGGTGACAATGCTTACTTTGTCCTTTTCGATCAACTGTTTGAGCTTTTGATCCAGTTCCTCACAACTGTTAATTTTGACAGCTTCCTGAACCTGATCGCTTACTTTTTCCTTACGATTATATATCCTGCTGAGATCCCATAACTGCACAGTACATATTTCTCTGACTGCGTCAACATACATATCAATCTTTTGCTGCTCTATAAACGGATTGCTCGTCATAAAAACAACCTGCATAATACCACCCTATTTTTGCAATTTCTTTAAATACCTCATTAGCATTTCATCCTTCTGCAGATACAGATAGACAAATACTCCGATGCCATACAATACAATTCCCAGAACAATCTCCAGACATAGATTCAGAATTGTGACAGGCAGAAGCATAGAAATTTCCATCACAACCAGTGCCATAATTGTTGCGGGAATATAGAAGAAAATGAACGATTTAATATATTTAAGCGACCACATATCTTTTCTCACGGCAAACATCTGGTATACCATTACAGCAAACTCTGAAACCAGAGTGGCAATTGAAACTCCCATAGATTTCCAATACGATACCAGAATCATGTTTAATGAAAAGTTGATCACAGCACCTATAAGCATAGAGATAAGGTAAATATTATCCTTTTTCATAGGCATCAGATATTGTGTACGGACAATATTTGCGTATGCGGTAAATGGAATAGATATTGACAGTATTCTTATCAGCATTCCACAATTTTCAAACTCATCGCCCCAAAAAAGTACCGAAAAATTATCTGCTACAGCAAATAAGCCAAAACTCATGCCAATCGCAAGACACAGAATATACTTAAACGAGGCTGATGTGTAATAGTCACTTTTTTTGGATAATCCCAATGCATTCAAATTAGAGATCTTTGGCAGCATGACAGTTCCAAAAGCCAGAATAACAGTGGAAGGAATGTTTATCGCCTTTTCTGCATTTTCATAAAATCCCACTTCTGTTTTTGTACTGAGAATACCTAGCATAATTTTATCCATATACTTGAATATGCTCACCGCAAGTATCGGTACAAAAAGAACCAGCAAAGGTTTAAGATGAGCCAAAATTTCGTCTTTATGTGGTTTGACGAACTTTACATATTTGGGCAGAATTGTCCAGACAACTGACTGGCTGATTGCCATTCCCAAAGACATAATCAATGTATATATCCATAAGTCATTTTTATTTCGGACAAAAATGAAGATACATACAACTGTCAGAATTTTGATGATCGAATTCCTTGTTACGGTTACTTTGAATTTTTCCATTCCAAAGAAAAACCAGTTGATGTCAAATAAAGCAGCAATGACATTCAGACTTTGAATCAAAACGATCGTTGTATTTTCATTATTGATAAAAATGGCATAAATAAAATAAAGCAGGATAATAACCAATGATAATGTTACATGGAGCGTCAGCAAACTGCTGAATGCCCTGTTAAGTTTCTCTTTATCATTTCTGACAGCGGCAATTGTTCTGGCTCCATGATATTTGATTCCCAACATGCACACAAGCTGAAAATAGTAAGCAATGGAATAAGAGTAGGAATAAACTCCCAACAATTCTGCTCCTAATACTCTTGAAATGTAAGGAGAGGTAATCAGAGGCAAAAGTATAATTAAAACTTCATACACCATCTGATATAAAAAATTTTTTTTTACGCTTGCCATACAATATCTCCCTCTATTTAGCTCTTGAAAACAATCTGACAATGAGAATCAGAACTATTATCCATGCCAGATATACCATAAGTGAAGCTGTCGTATTTCTTACAAGAGAAAGATTTACGATAAGCAGCATATTAAAAAACAGTTCCACAAAAATATTTTCGTGTTTTTTACCTGTTAAAACCATAAAATAAGCTAAGAATACAGCAAAAAGTACAACTCCCACTATAGCAAAATTATAATACGCCTCTCCGACATTGGTAAATGCAAAATAATCGGCCGGCATGATCGTTTTAATAGCTGCCGGCGAATTAGTATCAGGCTGTGGTATAAAGGGAAGGTACTTACACCAGAACACTTGCATAGAGTATAAAAGCGTAGAACCATGCATTAACATACCACCTGTTCCAAGATACCTGAGCATATAGGTAATAGTTGCTATCTGAAATCCCATCTCTCCAAGTGTTTCTGCCATTGCGGTCACCGGTGAAACATTCATGAAATAATCTATGACACCACCGGAAATATTACCCCTTCCACGGACTGCTCTTATAGCACTGATTGCTAAAAGTGAAACCAATACCCCTATTATTAATGTTTTTCTTTTTATTGTTCCGTTTCTTTTGACATATACCGCAATGAATGCAAAAACAGGATAATATACTTCACCCCTGTTGCCTATCAAAAAATGAAAAACTGCACACACAGAGAAAACCCCAAGCACGATCAGCATTTGTTTTCTGTCAGCAGTTGATATTGCCATTACAAAGGCAAGACCCATTATTTTTGTGAAGTGAACAAATATGGAATCATTATTAGTCAGAACAGATCTTGCTTCATAAGTCATGCTGAAAATATCACTATGCGTAAGAGCATAATATATAAAATATAGTGTACATATCGTAAGGATAGCTATACTTATGTATGTTATACTTTTATACTTTTCGGAAGATGTACAATCCAGATCTTTAATACCGTTGCCGATTACCTTTGTATGAAGATTCTGAGTATTGACGTGCGAAAAAATAACAGCAAATACAGAGTACAAACCGACAAAAACAGAGGCTATCACAACTGCTTTTGACAATTCCGAATATTTCAAAAAGCTCATTGTATATTGACTTCGTATATTTTCTATTTCAGGGAACATCGGATAGAGAGCCACAAACCCAAACAATGTAAAAATAGTGTATACATATACAACATACGATGCACTCAATGTAATCAGACAATCATCGCTGGTCAACATATCAAACGAAAAGACAATAAGCAGGATCATTGGCCAGTAATACTCAACATTGGCTGACTGATTATAAATATACACAAACAAAAAATAGACAACAAGCATGGTCACAGCTATCATGTCAATGATTGTTCGTATTTTTAGCCGAGTGAATCTTATCGTTAACGGGTTCAAATATCATCACCTCTTGCAAACTCTTCTTTTACTCTCTCTATGTAAGCGAGCCATCTGTCTGCAATTTTAGACAATCGGGTCTGATCAAATAACTTGACACATTCTTTTTGTATCTCCTGATAATTTTTTTCATCACTTAACGCTTTGATGATCGTCTGTACCAGTTCTTCTTCATTGCCCACCGAAAACAAATAACCGTTTTTTGCTTCTTCTATCATCATTTGCGCTGTTCCAGAGGGAAAATCTGAAGAAATAGAAACCAAACCATTTGACATTGCTTCCGCCAATACATTTGGATATCCTTCAAAATCTGACGGCAGTACAAACAGTGCTGCATCCCTGTGATTTTTTATTGCATTTTTTTCTACACCAGGCAGGCTTACTCTGCTTTCCAAGTCCAATTCACTGACAAGCTTTTCCAGCTCATTTCTAAGCGGACCCTCTCCATAAATTGTCAGCGTATAATCAGAATACTCCTCCGGCAATTTTGAAAATGCTCTGATAAGCATGGCCTGATTTTTCTGAGGTATCATTCTGCCGACGGTAATAATATTCTTTTTCCTTTCCACAACCGGTGCAGTTTCAACCTGATCGTCCCCTATCGGATTATAGATCACAACAATATTATCCAATCCATAGTTTTCTTCACAAATTTGCTTAACAACATCTGACTGACAAACAAACCCATCCGCACGGGAATAAACATATTTCATGATTTTCCGCTTCTTTTTACCATACCTGAGCGGATCATTTCTTTCCGAAAGGATAATTGGTATACCGAGTTCCCGACAACATTTCCATCCTATCAGATTGGTCATAAACATAAAAGAAATCACCACATCAGGGCGTATTTCCTTCATGAATTGCTTCATCCTTTTTTTTCTTTTCAGCTCTATAAATGGTATTTTCAGATACTTCTCCAACTTACCCATTTTTTTTGTTCCGGCATTCAGTCTTAGCACTTTAACCTTCTCGTCCAACGGATAAAAATTTGATTCACTGTCAAAGGTCATGAAATATGTGTCAATATTTCTTCGGCTGAATTCAGAGCACAAAGATGTCATAACCCTTTCTGCCCCGCCAGCAACATTATCGGGAATCAAAAACATAACCTTATGTACTTTTCTATCTTCTAACTTGTTTCCCATATTATCTCCTGTTATATAATTCTGTACATTTTTTCAGCTTAGAATAAAATGCCCTTCTTCTAATGTTTAATTTGGAGTTTTCATATTCCTTGGACTTTTCAAACAACTGCTCTTTCAATGCTGATATTTCGGACCAATTTTCAAGAAGAGGCACTATTTTATCTGTAAAAGCCTCTGCACTAAGTTCCTTTACCAGCAGTTTTTCCGGCAGCAGCTCACAAATACCATCAATATCCGAGCCAAAACAGAGCATCCCACTTGCCATTGCTTCAATCAGTGATCTTGGCAGTCCTTCACCGGTGGAAGGAAACACAAAAATATGTCCTCTCAACAGTTCCTTCTGAACTAATGCAAACCCCGACTTCCATCCCGTAAATTCGATCTCATCCCTGATATCAAGTTTGGCTGCAAGTTCCTCAAACTCCTGTCTTTTATCTCCATCGCCGATCAGGATTCCCTTAACGGAGAAGCCCTTGCTTTTCAGATTTGCCAATGTTTCTATAAAAACATTCTGTCCCTTGCGATAATCCATCATTTCTCCTGAATGAATAAAAACGATCGGATCGGGCAAATCATCACTCCACTGTTTATTTACAAAGCTTTCCGCAGAAAGATTGATGGTAGAATAATAGCTTTCAAAATATCTGTTGCTTTCTCCTTTTATCCTTGCTGTTGAAGGATACAGTTCCTGTAAAACATGCTCCGTAACATAGGCAACACCGTTAGCTTTCAAGCACATTTTCTTGGTCTGATTTGTTATCTTTTTTTGTATCAACGGCTGATAAAAGCTCTTCATTGACTGTGATGAAAAATGTGTCATAGGATTATTCATCAGTTCGACCGCAAACGGTTTTTTGCTGCGTTTAACGATATTGTAGGATACCATTGAAATTGGACTTGGTGCTCTAAAGATAACACAATCCGTTTGCGCCAACGCTGTTTTTAATGCACGCTGTATAGCGGCATAATTTTTTACTATACCGCCTGTACCTCTGAAATCCGGCATTCCGACAAATGAAACCCTGTCTCTGTCTGAACGCAGCGCCTTTTTTCCCACAGACTCACATTCCCTCATTCTGGCACATACAACGATTTCATCAAACACACTTAAATATCTGTCCCAGAATTTAACATCTGACTGTTTATCTACCCATATTTCACCATTTGGAAGCTTCATAAAATGTTGTTCCTGTATTACCAACAGCTTCATATAACCGCACTTCCCGTTTTATTATTTTACTTCCATCTGAATCCCCATTTTTTGAAATATTGCTTCATAGAATTCAGATGTATCTTGAACAGTTTACGATTCTTATGAGAACCCTTTTCCCATTTGTGTTTTACTGTCGTACCAGGAAAATACATTACTTTTGATACTTCATTGACTCTTTTACAAAGATCAGCATCCTCCATGTACATAAAGTACCGTTCATCAAACCCCTTCAGTTCCTGCAGAAGCTCTGTCTTAATAACGAGAAAACTTCCCTGTGCAAACGGAACCTGAAACGGCTGAGTATAATCTGCATCATACATAATATGATACCGGTATCTTTTCTTAAAGATCTTCTTGAAAAAAAATCTGACAAGCATATCAAAAAATGTAATTTCCCGCCGATAGACATACAAGAATTCGCCATTTTCATCTACCAGACGAGGAGCACAGACTCCTATGGATCTATCTTTTTTCATATATTCAAGTATCATCTTAAAGGAATCTTCATGAAGAATAATGTCCGGATTAACAATTGCATGATAATCAGAATTGATTTCATTAAGGATATAGTTATGTCCTCCTCCAAAGCCTAAATTCTG
>ONRO01000346.1 GCA_900320235.1 uncultured Eubacteriales bacterium | reverse complement strand
GGCTGATTTGCACCTCTGTGGCCGTATTTGAGCTTTTCTGTTTTTGCTCCCTGAGAAAGCGCCATAAGCTGATGACCAAGACAGATTCCGAATGTCGGTATCTTTGCCTGGCAAAGCTTATTTATCTGTGCAATTATATCTGTATTTTCAGCAGGATCTCCGGGGCCGTTTGACAGCATGATACCGTCCGGATTCATTGCAAGTATTTCTTCTGCCTTTGTATTTCCGGGCACAACTGTTACATTGCAGCCTCTTTTTACAAGTTCACGTCTGATATTGCTCTTTGCACCGAAATCCATAAGTACAACATTCAGCTCACCGTTTTCTGCATCGAATTTTTCTGCAGTTTCAATTGTAACTGATTTTACAGCATTTGTTACCTTATATGATTTCAATGCCTCGATATCCTCACTTGTAGGCTCTCTGTACATTATAGCACTGTTCATAACACCATATTCACGAACAGTTTTTGTCAGGCAGCGTGTATCAATTCCATATATTCCGGGAATTTCGCTTTGCTTTAAAAAAGCGTCAATCACACCGTCACATCTGAAATTTGACGGCTGTTGACACAGTTCTCTGACAATATAAGCAGTAAGGGCAGGCTTTTTGCTTTCAAAATCCGAGGGAATTACGCCATAATTTCCTATAAGAGGAAAAGTCTGGCAAACGATCTGACCATAATAGCTGGGGTCAGTCAATGTTTCAAGATAGCCTGTCATTGCGGTAGTAAAAACAAGCTCACCAACAGCCTCCTTTTCTGCACCGAAGGCTGTACCTTCATAAATATCTCCGTTTTCCAACACAAGAAAAGCTCTTTTCTGCATTTCATCATTTCCTTTCTTTTTTTTAAGTTGGTAATTTTTTTATTCACAAAACCAAAGTATATATGATCGGATCAATTTTCATCAGCTGTCATAGGTACTAAGAAGGTTCTTAGCAACCTCAAGCCTTGTCAGACGAAGATCCATCGCTTGTTTTTCAATATATTTATGTGCCTGTGCTTCAGACATTGACAGATATTCCATCAATATACATTTTGCACGGTTGATTATCCTGCTGTCCTCAACTTTTTTATGAAGCTTGTAATTTTCCTTCTGAAGACTTATCATCCGGTTTGCAGATGCCTCAATAAAATTCAGTGCTTTATGAAGAACCGTCTTATCAAGAGGTTTTCCGATCACATAACCGCCACAGGGCAGCAGCTTTTGCTCGATCTTATGCTCAAGCTCATTTTTTACAATAAGCATCACTGACGAGCCTGTACTTCTGAGAAGATCAAATGCAAGTGAATCACCGAATTCATCAGACAACGGAGTATTAATAATAATCACAGAAAACTCCCTGTCCGAGCATGCCATTTTTGCCTGCGCTGCATTCTTTACAGCTCCGACACTCCTGCATCCTTCACTTCTGAGAAGTGAAATAAAAGATGGTATCGACTGTTCCCTTGAGGAAACGATCAGAACATTATCAATCATCAGACACCTTTCCCTTTATTGTACTAAATTTTTCAGAATTATTCAAGTACTTTATCTCCCGGCGTGAGCAGCGCAACACGCCCGAAGGAAGTGCCCTCGGGGACTTGAACCCTTGTTTCACGTCTTTGATAGCATGAAAAGATTTTCTCCGGCATTGCCAGGCTTCTTTAGCCTGAAATGCTAATAAAATTTCTTATTTAAAACTCCCGGAATAATTATACACCAACAGTGACGCTGCAGTCCTTTTTGCCGCCGATTTGCATAAGCTGCGCTATTAGTACGGACTACCGGTACTTTATCCGGTTCAGACTTTTTAAGTCAACACCCGAATGATCCTTTTCTGAGGAGATATTCTTGAACATCTGATTTTTCTGACTTTACCTGGCATTACGTCAGCTGCTTATAATTCAGCAAAGAACTTAGTTGTCTGAGATCAGGATAAGCTTCGCAAATATCGGATACCTCCAGTAAACAAATTGATAAATGAAGATATCCTGCTGTGAACGCACAGAACACTTATATTCAATTTATTATAATAACAGATTTTTGCATTTTTGTCTACACATATCCGCAGACAAAGTGCAGGTTTTTTCTTTTTGTTTATTTTTTATATATTTATCATCTTATTATATAATATTTTCGGAGTTTTGTCTGAAATGCAATCATATGACACACAATCACAGCTGTTTATGACTGACAGTATATATCAAATAGCAAACAATACACAAAACAGCCGGTCTGACAAAACAGACCGGCATGGCTTGTAAAATCTATTCTGTTATCATTCAGCCGTAAGCCTGAATATCTTTTCACACTTCGTTCCGTTTGCATCAATTACTACCGATCTGATATCATATTCCGCAGCTTTTGTTGGAGTAAACTTTGCGTATGTTCCCTTTTCACTGCCGTAGCTCAGCTTATTCCATTTTGTATTCTGGCTGCGCTTGAAAAAGAATTCAAACGTTACCGGCTTTGCACCTCCTGCAACGCGGCCGGAAACCGTTACAGTCTTGCCTATACTGACTTTCCCGGCATTGATAAGCGAAATATTTGTAAGAGGTAGGCTTTCGACAACTGTCACCTTGAAAATTTTCTCGGCCTTTGTGTCTGAGCTATCCATTACAACTGCCTTCATATCATAGTCCTCTGCAGCCTTCGGTACAGTTATGGCATATGAAGCTGTGCCGGAATCTGTGCCGATCTTATTCCACTTGCTGTTTTTGCTGCGTTTGAAATAATAGGAATATTTATATCCGCCTGTTCCGCCCTCTGCTGCACCTGTCAGACGGATATCATCGCCTATCTGTACCTTTTCAGCATTTATCCATGAATTGTTAGTAAGCTTTGGCTTCACTGTCAGTTTCATCAGCTTTTCAGCAGTTTTTCCGTTTGCGTCCCTGACTATGACCTTTATATCATAATCTGCTGCCGCTATTGGTGTAAAGCCTGCACTTGTTGCTTCGCTGTATTCTGCGCCTGTCCTGTTCCATTTTGTATTAACGCTTCTTTTATAGTAGTATGCATAAGTATATGGTTCCTTACCGCCTCGTGCATTGCCTTTAATCGTAACTCTCATGCCTGCGATTACGCTTTCAGGTACGAATGAGGATATATTATTCAATTCAGTTTCAAGTTCAACAAATTCAATACCATTATCATTTGCATATTTTTCAGCATACGAACCGGACTTACCTGTTATTTTCAATGATTCACTGCACGAATAAAACTCCTCAATGCCTATTCTTGTCACACTGTCAGGTATAATTATGCTTTCAAGACTGCTGCATTCATAAAACGCCCTGTCACCAATATTCGTTACACCGTCAGGAATAGTAATACTCTTGAGACTGCTGCATGAACAAAACAGCCTTTTGTTTATTTTCTTTATACTGTCCGGGATGGTTATGCTTTTAAGACTGATGCAATCATAAAATGCCCAGTCCCCTATTATCGTAACACTGTCAGGAATGTTTATGCTTTCAAGATTGCAGCAATCATAAAACGCATAGGGTCCTATACTTGTAACACCGTCCGGAATGCTTATGCTTTCAAGACTGATGCACCCGTAAAACGCATAATAACCTATACTCGTCAGACTGTCCGGGATGATTATGCTCTTAAGATTGCTGCATCCATGAAACGCATCGTCACTTATACCCGTTACATTCTCCGGAATAGTTATACTATCAAGACCGGTGCAATAGCCAAATGCCCAGTCACCTATTTGCGTTATACTGTCCGGGATATTTATACTCCTGAGATTGGTACAGCCATTAAAGGCATAGTCACATATACTCGTTACACCGTCAGGAATAACACCTTCATATTTAGCCTGAGGGCACTTAATAATTTCCGTTTTATTCTTATTCAGAAGAATTCCTCCGCAGGAAGAATAATTTTCGTTTGCATCTTCAACATAAATACTTTCAAGACTGACACAATACTCAAATGCCTCACTGCCAATACTCGTTACACTTTCAGGGATGATTATGCTCTTAAGATTACTGCAGCCATTAAATGCATTGTCACCAATACTCTTTACACTGTCCGGAATGGAAATGCCTGCAATACTGGCACAATCATAAAACGCACCGCTGCCAATACTCGTTACACTTTCAGGGATATTTATGTTTTCAAGTCTGGTGCAGCCGCCGAATGCTTCTCTGCCAATACTCAATACACTATCCGGGATGATTATACTTTCAAGACTGATACAATAACCAAACGCTGAGTCACCTATACTTGTTACACTGTCCGGGATAGTGATGCTTCCAAGTCCGGAGCAGCCAGCGAAAACCTCGCCATCTATACTCGTCACACTGTCGGGAATGATTATGCTTTCAAGACTGGTGCAATAACCAAACGCCCTGTCACCTATTTTTGTGACACTGTCCGGGATGGTTATACTCTTAAGATTTCTGCAGCCATTAAAAGCTTTGCAGCCTATACCCGTTACACCGTTATCAATTACAACTTGTTTTATAGAAGATTCAGATAAAAAATCTTCAGGAATTTCTCCTGTACCATAGATATGGAGCAGTCCGTCGTCATTCAAAGTATAGTATATTTCACCTTCTTCCAAAGGTGAATCGTTGACCGGTTCCTCATCTGTGTAAGCTGAGAATGACATCGTAACATCTGAAAATGATCCGCAGATTATAAGCATCAACAAACATACAGAAACTGCCTTTTCAAATGCTTTACTCATACAGACACCTCCAATAAATCAATAATCTCATATATTTCTATCATAAAATATTATTATCCATTTGTCAATTTAA
Organism: uncultured Eubacteriales bacterium; assembly: GCA_900320235.1. Taxonomy (GTDB): domain Bacteria; phylum Bacillota; class Clostridia; order Oscillospirales; family Acutalibacteraceae; genus UBA1213. The sequence continues at coordinate 124 of ONRO01000346.1, read as the reverse complement.
AAGTACCGAGCAGCAGCAGGTGACCGGCGTGCCGCCGGGGTCGCGATTCACGGCTAATATAGCCTGAAAAAGTTTTACTCCGGCACCGCCCGGTTTTTTGAGCCTGAACTGCTGATATTCTTTC
>ONRO01000271.1 GCA_900320235.1 uncultured Eubacteriales bacterium | reverse complement strand
TTTCTCAGGCGAGCTAACTAAACAGGTTTTCAGCGTAACGAAGCCGTCCACGCTCACATAAAACTAAACGCTGCTAAAGAAAAAAGCGAGCACGCCGAAGGCAGCGCAGCGTGGGAAAACGAGTGCAGTAAGCGAGCACGCACACCGCAGGCGGTGGGCAGCGCAGCGGGGGCTGGGTAGAGTTAAGGAGGAGAGATTTCAAAAGAGAGGAACCTTAAGAGGAGGGGCCACAGCCCTTCCTCTTGTGGTTCCTTTCTTTTGGCGCGTTTCCGTAAGGGAACGCCTTACGCTGAATAAGTTGTCAGAAGGGACAAAGCAGAAGCGGTAAAAAGCTTGCCGGACAGCGTAACGCTGGCGATTTTTTATTTCCGGAAAACTTGCTTTTGAATATTAGTCCTGCTATTATAGCAGGACTAAGCCAGAAGAAGCTTGATGCACGCTGCGGTATGCCGCTTTTTGCGGAAAGCTCCGTGTCCGATTCAGATGTCGGGACATTGTGGCATTGGTCCGGATATAAGAGTGAAAAAACTGAAATTCAGGAGATATGACTTATGAGATTGCTGTTTGATATGGATAGACAGGATTATGGCGAATGCACCCATACTTTTACACGTAATTCCGCAAGGAGTATTATTATCAGAAGCGGAAAAATCGCAATGATTCATAGCCGGAAATATGACCACTACGAATTCCCCGGTGGCGGCATAGAAAACGGAGAAACCCCAATAGAAGCTATGATACGTGAGACACAGGAAGAAGCAGGGCTGATTGTTATTCCACAGACAATAAAGGAATACGGGTATGTACATCGGATCCAAAAAAGTGATCACGACCCTGAAGAATGCTTTGTTCAGGATAATTACTACTATCTTTGTGATGCTGTTGAAAGTCTGTCCTTTCTGAATTCGGATGATAATGACCCGGATGATTCTTATCAGCTGGAGTTTATTGAGCCTGTATTGGCGATAAAAAAGAATCGGAATGTAAAGTCAGGTGCATCTCAGATGATGCTTGAGCGTGAGATAGGTGTTCTTGAAAGATTGATTTCCGAAGGACTGGTTAAGTGACATATCCCGGTTTGAATAAGATAGACTGAGATTCCTCACCGCCGGAACTGTGCCGATGGGAAGGCGCCTTGTTTTATGATTTGATGATCGTTGTGATTCCGGCCCCCGGATCCATAGTGAGCTGTTCTCCGGAAAAAGAACTACTTTGTCCTGCCTTCGTCCTGACTCACAGGATAATGCAATGCTGTTTACAACCGGCAGGTATGTACTTTTTTTGCGGTATTTATGTGAAAAAGTGTAGACGTGAACGGCCTGGGTGTGATAAAATAATATTCGGGTAATAATATTGACTGTATTTTTCCTGTCTTTCATATTCAACAGACTGGAAGTTTCTGAACAGCCGTATTACAATTATGTGTATAAATAACAGCTCTCCGGAAAGGAAGCTGATCAAAGGATGTGTTCAAATGAAAAAAAATGATCTGAAAAAAATATTGCTTTTGCTTTTGCTGAGCGGAGCCTGTCTTATTTCATCTGCCTGTCAGACAGCTCCCGATTCCGGTAAAAACGAAACGGAGTCATCTCAACAGGTCGATCAATCCAGTATATCAGAGAAATCCCGGGCAAAAGACGACAGTTCCGGAAAAGCGGAAGAATCCAAATCTGCAGACGACAGTTCCAAAGTAGCAGAAAAATCCAACCCAGCCTCGTCTGCCGCAGAAAACCAGGAGGCGGCGCAGCGGAAAAGCGAAATCGAATGCCTGCTGCTTAAAAAACAGGAATTAAAAGATGAAGGCTATTTCAGCAAATCCAACACTTCTTATATCAATACATATTTTTATAACGATGCTGTTATCAAGGATTTTAATTCGGACGGTCATTATGAGATGATCGTGGAATATATAGTGCCGTTTTCTCACTATTCCAGCGAGCAATATGATCCTGAAAAAGAAACATTTATGTCAGCTGATAACAATTATAAAGACGTAAGGGTTCTTGAGATATACACCGTCCGGAACAATCAGGCAGTCGGCAGTGGTTATCTGGATCAGATCAGACAGGTCTTTAGTGGAGCCCAAGTGCTTCCGAAATATCCTATTCCCAGCTTTACAACAATCTGTTATGACAATACGTCTCACGATTTTATGATTGCAGCACAATCTGTAATGGTTCAGCATACAATGCGCTACAATACCTATTTTTATCAGCTGGATTCCGAAGGAAAAGCACAGCAGATTCATAGTTTACTCAGGCTGAACTCGGAAGATGCAGAGGATAAATACAAAGTAGATCAGAATGATGTGGACGAGGCACTTTTTAAAAGCACCGAAAAGCAAATATACGACAATCAGATGCCGGTTTCATTGGAAGGCAAGGATAATAAAAGTGAACTGCGGACAGCAGAAGATTTTATCAGACATTTCAAAAACGGTAAAAGCAAAAAATCAGTCGATCTGTCAGAAAAAGGCAGCAGCGAGACTCTGTCAGATGGCATTTCACTTTCTTCAGCAGATGAAACTAATGGACTGATTTCCGTTGTCTGGACAAGCAGCAATCCTGAAATTGCCCAGGTAGATCAAAAAGGGGTCGTTACAGCGGTTGCACAGGGCTCCTGCACGATTACTGCCGTACTTGAAGGAAAGAATGTCGCAATGGAGGAGTATGACATAAGCGTAGAAGATGATTCCGGACTTGTGTCAGAAGAAGGTGTCCGTCTCAGCGAGGAACGCTGGCAGATGCAGAAACAGGAATTCCAAACGCTGTCAGCATACTGCACAGAGCATTGTCCGGTTGCCAGCAGTTATGTGAATAGAAAAGATGTTACTTTACTGAAAAGCGTTTATCATATCATTGATATAGACGGTGACGATCATCTGGAATTGCTGGTTGGACCAATCGGAT
>ONRO01000102.1 GCA_900320235.1 uncultured Eubacteriales bacterium | reverse complement strand
TTGAAAATGTTTGATTCCCACTGATTTTGGACGAAAATAATGTAAAAGCCTTCTGAAATAAACGGCGAAAACCTCAGGACGGCATTTGATTTCCTCTCCTGCGGCGTCTATCCCCTTAACATATTCAAAAAATCTTTCGTTTAGTGACATGATAGCATTTGTCTGATTTTGCAACCGATTTCTCAAGGCGCTATGACGCGGTCGGTTGCGGAGTACACAAAAATCACACTTTTTCTGCTCACATTCTCTTGGGGTGTCTTTGATAAAATGCAAAGTAAAGAAACATGGATCATGTTCTGAGTATATAATTTGTAATTTTTCATTCTGAATTTGCTCTATAGCTTTTTCGGCAGCGCCCTTATACATGCGCAGATTCTCAGAAAGCAGCTTGACGTTTTCTGCAGGATATATTCTCATTTCAAACGAATACATTTTCGTACTTTCAAGCACTGAATAAATAGTTTTAACAGCAACGTTTTTTTCGACCTTCCAAGGAATAAAAAGATTTTTTCTGTCTTGATAGTCGTTGAAATTATGAAATCCGATGCGCTTATTGCACTGCACCATTTCTCTGTAAAACCGGTGCTTCATCATTAGATAAAGAAAAAAATAAACACTGAGTAGCTGATAATTATCCTCTTTTAATATGATTTTTTTCATGCAATTGTAAAGGATATATCGTTCGCCTGAAATAAAATCAATATTGGAATCAGAAATTAATCCTTTTACGGCATAATCTATTTTTCCATTATTTAAATATGAAGCTATATAATTTTGAGTTTCAGTGACAAAGCTTGTTTCGGAATCGAAGTTGTCATAGGACAATACCCAGCGCGCAACACAAAAAGGCGACCAGTCTGACCATTTTGCCGTATCGTTTTTCTTTTTTAATTTTGAGCATTCATTAGTGTAGTTTTCTACAATGATATTAAATAGCACTCTTCTAAGTAATGCAGCTTTTCTCCAAACCGTAACAAGAGAATAGTCGTTAATATAGTTAGGATTGGGATTGAGATATTTTTTCTGTATTTTCTCTACCGACTGCCTATAATGAATACTCTCAGCGTTGTTCATCAAATATACCCACGAAATATCAAAGTACGGTGATGAGGAACGCAGATGAAAATGATTTTCAGAAACTCCTTTGTCACGCGCCAGTAATTTTTTTATAGCATAATTATCATGTTCAATACAGTACGACCAATCAAGCTTTAGATTACTGCAGTTGCAGCGCAGATCATCAAGCACAGCCTTAGAAGTCACGAAAATTTCTTCACCTACTCTGCGAACTGTTTCTATCCAAGTATCAGTAAACTCATATTTAAAGCAATAACGACCACCTGATCTGGTAATAACGCTATCGGCAAAATCTCTAACAATTTCAAAGAAAGAGACTTCGCCAGTATTGTTGATCTTCCTTATATATGTGTTAATATGATTGATACGGTCAAATTCTGCATATTTGATTTTGTCCGCTATGAGTTTTTGCAATCTTTCGGAATCAAAGCGACAAACATCGTCAAGCTTACCATTTAGTGGTTTACTCGCGAGCTTTTGGCAAAGCTCGCGCAGGCGTGTAGTTTCAAACACAGAGCGAATAATCACTGAGGATATGTTGTTATGTTGTATCTGCATGTTCTTCTAAGCCTAAGATAGATCTTATTTCATTATAAGCCTGATTTTCATATTCAAGCAACTCTTTTACGATTTTGTTTTTATTATTCCTGTTTATCAGGAGATATGAACTGCTAATTAATGATAAATAGTGTCGGATAGAATCAGTAATATCCTTTGCTTGTTTTTTTGTAATAAGCTTTTCAAGCTCAAAAATAAAGAAACCTTTTATTGCCGAAAGGAACTCAGATTCACCTTCATAAAAATTCACAGCAGAAAGCATTTCATCAAGCAGATTCCTTAATGTAATTCCTACGTTTTTTTCATGAAAATCCATTATTGGATTTATTGGCACACTTTCAAGATATATGCCTTTTTCAGTTTCCTTATATTTTTTGTTTGGATAATTAAGAACTTTTTCTACAAAGGCACTTTTTTTGAATCTTGTAGCAAAGCTATTAGGAGCATTTGTACCATCTGCAAAGTAAACTTTATCCGTTACTTCAAGTTGATCAATCAAATTTTTATAAAGGTCTGTAATAATGATACTAGGATCTTCTTTGTTGTCAAATCGCTGCTTTTTTATAATATCATCAGGCGTTTTGTATATAATATCAGTCACAGCCCTTTTTATTGAATTATAAGTTAGGTCGACATGCTTGAGCATATTAGAAAGGTGATATTCACTGTAATCT
>ONRO01000154.1 GCA_900320235.1 uncultured Eubacteriales bacterium | reverse complement strand
TATCGCTTTTTTTACTGTTTCGCTGCGCATACTCATCAAGATAAAGATTATTTTCACTGTAAATTACAAGCTTTGGTACCTGATTGAATGCATTGTCAAGTAGATCCTTTGGGTTACTGTAAAAAACAGCCTCACCCATATTTACACAATCACCGAATGCATTATCGCTTATAACAACATCACCGTTGAATTCAGCTCTTATTAGATTTTTGCAACCTGAAAATGCATCTTTTTCAATGACAGTTACATTTTTAGGAAATACAATTCTCTTCAAGCTTGTGCAATCCTTAAAGGATGCTTCACAGATTTTTTTCACCCCGTCACCAATCATTACATTTCGCAGTGATTTACAGCTCTCGAATGCAGCTTTATTTATTGATGTGACGTTTTTCGGAATCCTGATCTCCTCCAGTCCGCTTTTAGAAAAGCAATAATTTTCTATTACGCTCATTCTTTCTGTCAGGTCTATTTTTTTCAATGATTTACAGCCATAGAAAGCTCTCTGACCAAGCTTCTCAACTGAAGCCGGCATATATATGTTTTCAAGCTTCTCACAGCCCTCAAAAGCAGAATTCTGAACTACATTGACTGAACTTGGTATCATTACATTTTTCAAATTTTTATTGCCGGCAAATGCATAACTTCCGACTGTTTTGATACTGTCCGGAATACTCTTTATTTCTGATTTTCCTATGTATTTTATCAGAATACCATCACCAATGGTGACAAAGTCGCCTTTCTGATTACTCATCCATTTTGTATTTTCAAGAGCATATCCCCCGAAGTATCTCAGAGATTTTGGTATCTGAGGACTCGATAATTTTGTACAGTTAACAAAAGCATAATCACCGATCTGATCAACACTATTAGGTATTACTGCCTTTTCAAGTGAAGTACAATCTGCAAAAGCAAATTTTCCTATTGATAATATTCCGTCATCAAGACTAAGCTCCTTCAGTGAACTGCAGTTGGAAAATGCAGATTCACCAACATTTTTTACACTGCCGGAAATATGAACTTTGCTTAGTGAGCTGCAGCCGGAAAACGCTGCTGTATCGATCGACTTAATTGATCCGGATATTTCAAGCTCCTTGAGCTTCTGATTATCCTTGAATGCAGCTGCTCCGATTGACACCACTGCACAGTTATTTACCTCATCAGGCACCGAAACATAAAGGCTCTGACCAACATAACTAATAATTTCTGCGCTTTTGCCGTCATCGGAGATTACATATTTAAAATCACCGTTATCTACGATATTCTTTGCCTGAACCTTACATTCAGTCATCAGACAAAGCGACAACGCAGCAGCAGATAATACTGCTGTTATTTTAATGGCATTCATGCCCATCATTTCACTCCTCTTCTGGTGAGATGCCGGATATCATTTCCGGCTAAAGCTATGTTACCATAATATTGCTTTTTTTTCAAGCCCCACCAGCACCCGTGCCGGCAGCACCTTCGTGCCGCCGGTGTCGCAATTCACGGCTTAGTCAGATTAATAATGGTTTTCTCGGGCACCGTCAGGCTTTTTAAGCTTGAACTGCATCAGAATTAAATTATAAATATACTGATTATTATTTTACATAATAGTGTGCGTCGTCTGATCATTTCTCTCAATTCCAGCGCAGTTTTATTATGCTGAGCTTCAGATGCACAGTAAGTATTCTGACTTATTATTTCCAAAATATCTGCACTGTTTTACATATGCTCTTCCGAAAATATCAGAAAATTTGTTTTATAAGTGAATAGAAATTCTATGAGCATGTTTTGCGGAATCGAATGAAAGTTTTTTAAATCAGCTATTGGTTATATTCATATTTAAGATTTGATTTATAAATAATCGATTTCAAGCTACTATAATTGCATGGATGATTTCAGACTTTAATTATTTTATTTATTTCCTGTTATCAATATTATATCTGTATTCTTTTGGAGTCATATTGTATTTTTTCTTGAATATACGATTAAAATACGAAAGGTTCGTAATACCAATACTCGCTGCAACTTCTGTGATCTGCATACTTGTTGTCAGAAGAAGATTTGTTGCAATATTCAGACGATAGTCATTTATATATTCAATACATGTCATACCCATATATTTTTTGAAAAACCGCATAAAATAATGTTTGCTCAGATCTACACTTGATGCAAGCTCATCTATTGTTATGGGCTTCATATAGTTTGAATCAATATAATCGAGGATGGTTTTTATATTTCTTGTAGTATTATCCTTCATATTAGATTCATGTTCTTCAGGTATCAGAAAGTATTTGAACAAAATGTAGAACAGATTAAATAGTTCTGATTTTATCATGATCTCAAAGAATTCGTCTTTGTTATCATAAATTGATATCAGTTTTTTTACACTCTGCTGTAATAGTTCATAGTTCGGAGAATCCGATGAAATAACGATCGGATTAATATACATGTTATCTAAAAAAGGTGTGAAATACTTGATTGAACATGCATCTGTATTATTGCTTGTCAACATGCTTGAATTAAAAATTATACTTCTGAAAAAAGTCCTTTTATCATCAATGATCCTGAAAGAATGTAATACACATGGATTTATAAGAATAATATCCCCTTTTTTCACATGGTATCTTTCAAGATTAACAAATTCTTCATATTCGCCGCTTTCTACATAAACTATTTCCATCTCATCATGCCAGTGCATAGGATATGTAGTGTAAAAATCAGGCATTATTGTATTAACCGCAACAAATGGAAGCAAAAAATCTCCCTTTTGCCCTGTTTCCTTCAGGCTCTGACGGTCGTCGTGATACATAAAGCAATTACTCCCTTCATAATATTTCTGATTAGAATTGGTTTTTCCGGTAATTGGTCCTATAATTTGTATAAAGCAATATAATATCATTCCAAGTCTTTGTAAAACAATATAAATAAGGTAAATATGGAATTTTATACTAAGATTATAATAACATTAATCGGAAAAGTATCAATAGTTTTTAATACAATAGTATTATAATACGTCTTTACAAAATCATCAATAGAAGTAAAATGCTTTTTATAATATAATAATATTATTATAAGTTACTTTTTTATTCTTTCTTATGTAATAATAAACAATGTTATTTTTATAGCATTATACATGATACTATAATATGTCAGTAATATGTCAGTTTATTCTCTGGCTTCTGAATATAATTAACCCTTTTCTTACCCGAATTTGAATTATCAGAATTCAATTAATGCAAAAACAGTTATTTTTGAATGTATTATTGAATTATTCTGACGGATTGGACTTTTGCTCTTGTAAAAATTGATATTATATGATATAATACATTTGTTTATACTATCTGTCAGGTATCATAAATAGATTTACTCTATTATGGTATAAATTTCAGGGTCTGATTCAGACCTGTTAAAAGGAGAGGAATACCAGATGTATAAGATTGTCAGAAAAAAAGAGTTAAACCCGACAGTTACCCTTATGGAAATTGATGCTCCGCTCATAGCTAAAAAAGCTGAGCCGGGTCAGTTTATCATTTTCAGAGCTAAAGAGGACAGTGAAAGAGTTCCCCTTACCATCGCTGATTTTGATCGTGAAAAAGGCACTGTTACTATTATTTTTCAGATTGTTGGCGGCGCAACAATGGAGCTTAATTCACTGAATGAAGGTGACAGCCTTCAGGATTTCGTTGGTCCTCTCGGCAAACCAAGCGAAACAGACGGACTTAAAAAAGTTGCTGTTGTCGGTGGCGGTGTTGGATGTGCAATTGCTTATCCTATCGCTAAGAAACTTCATAATCTTGGCTGCGAAGTTCACAGCATCGTTGGCTTCAGAAACAAGGATCTCGTTATTCTTGAAGATGAATTCAAGGCTGCAAGTGATAAACTCTGCATGATGACTGATGACGGAAGCTATGGTACAAAAGGTCTTGTTACTAATGCTCTTGAAGAGCTTATCAAGGATGGTAATGAATACGATGAAGTCATTGCAATTGGTCCTGTCATTATGATGAAATTTGTATCTCAGCTCACAAAGAAATACAATATCAAAACTATTGTCAGCATGAATCCGATTATGATCGATGGTACAGGCATGTGCGGCGGTTGTCGTCTTACAGTTGGCGGCGAAACAAAATTTGCCTGCGTTGACGGCCCTGATTTCGACGGACATCTTGTTGATTTTGATGAAGCTATGCACAGAGGTACAATGTACAGAGATTTTGAAACTCATGCTCGTGAGGCATCATGTAATCTTCTTAACAAGGAGGTAAAATAATAATGGCAGTACAGAGAAACATGGATCCTAAAAAATGTCCTATGCCCGTTCAGGATCCTATGGTAAGAAGAAATAATTTTGATGAGGTTGCTCTCGGATATACATATGAAATGGCAGTTAATGAAGCTAAAAGATGTCTTAACTGTAAAAATAAGCCTTGCACTACAGGATGCCCGGTTCAGATCGATATTCCTGCTTTTATCGAAAGAGTTGCCAATGAAGATATGGAAGGTGCATATCAGGTAATAGCAAAATCGAGCTCTCTTCCGGCAGTTTGCGGTCGTGTATGTCCTCAGGAAAAACAATGCGAAAGCAAATGTGTCAGAGGAATTAAAGGTGAATCTGTTGGTATCGGCAGACTTGAAAGATTTGTTGCTGACTGGCACAGAGAACACTGCAAGGATGCTCCGGAAATGCCTGCACAGAATGGTCATAAGGTAGCTATTATCGGTGCAGGTCCAAGCGGACTTACTGCTGCTGGTGATTTAGCAAAGCTCGGTTACAAGGTTACTGTTTATGAAGCTTTACATCTTGCAGGCGGTGTACTTGTTTACGGTATTCCTGAATTCAGACTGCCAAAGATAATTGTTCAAAAGGAAATTGACAACCTCAAGGCTATCGGTGTTGACGTTGAAACTAATATGGTAATTGGTAAAGTCCTTACTATTGATGAGCTTTTTGAAATGGGTAATGAAGCTGTTTATATTGGCAGTGGCGCTGGTCTCCCCCGCTTTATGAATATTCCCGGAGAAAGCCTTAAAGGTGTTTATTCAGCAAATGAATATCTGACAAGAATCAATCTTATGAAAGCTTATAAAGAAGGCAGCAAGACACCTATCAAGCACAGTAAAAAGGTTGCTGTTGTCGGCGGCGGTAACGTTGCAATGGATGCAGCAAGAAGTGCAAAAAGAATGGGTGCAGATGAAGTTTATATCGTATACCGTCGTGGTATGGAAGAACTTCCGGCAAGAAAAGAAGAAGTCGAGCATGCTGAAGAAGAAGGTATCATCTTCAAAACTCTGACAAATCCTGTTGAAGTTCTCGGAAACGATGCAGGCGAAGTCTGTGGAATGAAATGTGTTGAAATGGAACTTGGTGAACCTGATGCAAGCGGCAGACGCAGACCGATCGTAAAAGAGGGAAGCGAATTTGTACTTGATGTTGACACTATGATTATGTCAATAGGAACAAGTCCGAACCCGCTTATCAGAAGCACAACCCCTGGTCTTGAAACAAACAGCAGAGGCTGTATTGTAACAGACGGCGAAAACGGTCTTACTACCCGTGAGGGCGTTTATGCAGGCGGTGATGCTGTAACAGGTGCTGCAACCGTTATCCTTGCAATGGGCGCAGGTAAGGCTGCTGCAAAAGCAATTGATGAATATATCAAAAACAAATAATAATCTATTTCAGGCTGCTGCATTTTGCGGCAGCCTGGTTTTAGTTCGCCCGGCATGGGCGTAGTCTAATCGGTGAAAGTCCGTAAAGTGCCCTGATAGTGGGAAACTTACAGCCAAAGGCAAGG
>ONRO01000226.1 GCA_900320235.1 uncultured Eubacteriales bacterium | reverse complement strand
GTATATATCTTAATGAAAAGAATATCTGGGAAAAACCCAGACAAATAAGAAATGTCAGATTCAGGGTAGGACTTGTTTTTCAATATCCTGAACATCAGCTGTTCGAAGAAACAGTATATAAAGATATTGCATTTGGCCCTAAGAATATGGGGCTTGAAGAAGAGGAAATTGACAGGAGAGTAAAACAAGCTGCTGAATTCACAGGACTGAAAGAAAACATGCTTTTACTTTCACCATTTGATCTTTCCGGCGGAGAAAAAAGACGCGCTGCTATTGCCGGCGTAATTGCCATGGATCCTGATGTATTGATTCTTGATGAACCAACTGCCGGGCTTGATCCTCTTGGAAGAGATGCCCTTCTTTCAGGAATTGCAGATTATCATAAATCAAAAAAAAATACAGTAATTCTTGTATCTCACAGTATGGAAGATGTTGCAAGATATTGTGATAAAGTTCTTGTAATGTCACATGGAAAAAAAATACTCTATGACAAGACAAAAAACGTTTTTGCTCAATCCGCCATTCTTGAAGAAAACGGACTCCGGGTTCCACAAATTATGAAAGTGATGTCAGAACTGAAGCGAAAAGGAATAAATGTTGATACAAATGCTATGACGGTTGAAGAAGGATTTTCAGAAATCATAAATCTGCTTTCTGAAAAGTAATAATCAACTATTATTCTTCAAACATTAAGGCAAATCAATGCCTTTTAAATATCTGGACAGGGGAGTACGCTGTCAAATCGTAAAAACAAAAGGAGAGTCAATAGTGGTCAGAGAAATAACGCTGGGACAATTTATTCCAGGTAACTCATTTATCCATAAAATGGACGCCAGATCAAAAATTGTTTTAACCATAGCGTACATTATTTTTATTTTTCTATGTAAAAACTTTATTTCTCTCCTGATAATGTCATTGTTCTCAATACTTGTTATTCTCTCAACAAAAATCAGTTTCATGAAATATTTAAAAAGCCTGAAAGCAATCATGATCATAATTCTTATTACAGGAATAATGAATGTTTTTTATGGTTCAGGAGATATAATATGGCAATGGTGGATAATTAAAATAACATATGGCGGATTGATAAATGCTGCATTTGTTATAATCCGAATCTCAATGCTTATGATGATAAGCTCTGTACTGACATATACTACTTCTCCTACTGATCTTACAGATGGGCTTGAACAACTTATGAAGCCTCTTACTTTTTTTCATATAAAAGTCCATGATATAGCAATGATGATGACTATCGCACTAAGATTCATTCCTGTACTTCTTGAAGAAACAGATAAAATAATGAATGCACAAAAATCAAGAGGAGCAGATATGGAAAGCGGGAGTTTTATTAATCGAATCAAATCGCTGCTACCCGTTCTGATTCCTCTTTTTGTATCATCATTCAGACGTGCCGGTGATCTTGCTACTGCAATGGAATGCAGGTGCTACAACGGCGGAATAAATCGTACAAGAATGAACATTCTGTACTTTACATACGTTGATCTGATTTCATTGATATCTTGTATATTAGTATTCTTAGCTGTTATTGTATCAAATATTTTCTTTGCAGCTGTTATTTAATATCTGAAACAAAGAGGTATATTCAATGAGAAATATATTGATTACAATGATGTATGATGGAAGTCATTTTCATGGCTGGCAGATTCAAAAGAATGCTGTATCTGTTCAGGAAGTCTTTCAGAATTCTCTTTTCCGTGTTTTTGGTGTTACTGATATTAAGGGATGCAGTCGAACTGATTCAGGAGTGCATGCAAATATGTACTGCGTCAGTTTTATGACCGATCACAAAATACCTGTAGAAAGAATTCCTTCAGCACTAAATAATTATCTTCCTGCAAGCATAGCAGTTTTATCTGCTGAAGAAAAACCTGACGATTTCCATGCACGGTACTCATGTATCGGGAAGGAATACATTTATAAAATCTGGAATAACGAAATAAGAAATCCATTTCTTGATAAATATGCTTTTCATTATTGGTACAACCTTGATATTGAGCTTATGAACAAGGCAGCTCAGTACATTATAGGAAAACATGATTTCACTTCCTTCTGTACTCTTGATAAAAGAGAAAAAGGCGATTTTTACAGAACAGTACGTAATCTGTCTGTCGAAAGAGAGAAAGATAATGATATTGTTATTATCAGAGCTGAAGCAGATGGATTTCTATACAATATGGTCAGAATAATAGTAGGAACGCTTCTTTATGTATCACAAGGAAAAATCAAACCAGAAGATATCCCTGGTATTATTGAAGCCGAAAACCGTAAAATGTCTGGTCCTACTGCACCGCCACACGGATTATATCTGAACAAGGTATTTTATTGATATTATCGTATATAACAAAGAGAAATATAAGGTAAAAAGTTTTCAGGAAATTTGGTTTTCAAAGTTATAATATAGGGAAGGAGCTATCTGATGAAAAAAATCAAGGATTTTTCTGCAAAGATTAAGAATAAAAGTTCAAATGAAAGAAAATACATCAGTTATGAAGATGTTCCGCTTACTGACTATCGTGACAGTGATCCATTACCTCAGAATCTCACGAAAAAATTCTTAAAAATATTTATAATTGTTTTTCTCGGGGTTGTAACAGTTCTTGCACTTGTTAATCTTGATAAGCTTACTCCTGAGAATATTTCGCATTGGTTTCAATATGATCTTCTGGGCAAAACTGAGGGTTCAGGATATCCTATAAGATATATTGGTACATCTATTAATACTGAAAATTTTTCATTAATGGACCGTTCACCGGTTTATTGCAGTGATACATCAATCGTTGTACTTAACTCAAACGCAGGTGAATATCAGAACAATCAGCATTCTTTTGCAAACCCCATATTAAAAACAGATAAGGAGTATTCTATAATCTACAACGCAGATGCAACAGGATATAGAATAATAAACCGTGATTCAACTATTTTTTCAGGCTCTGCCGACAGAAAACTGTTTGATGCTGATATTGCAGAGAACGGTACATATGCTTTGCTGACCTATGGTAACGACTATTTATCGACATTAACTGTAAAAGACAGAAATAATAATAAAATATATGGTTACTCTTTTGCAGAGTATTATGTGAGCTGTGTTTCCGTTAATTCAAGCGGAACAAGGGCAGCACTTAGCGGAATAAGTGCCAAAGATGGTGGTCTGATTTCCGTAATATACATACTTGATTTCAATCAGAAAACATACTATCAAAAGTATGAATTTGAAGATTCTTATATTTACGATATATGTTATCTTGATAACGATAAAGTAGTTGCCGTTGGCGATAATTCAGTATACCATATAGATATTGACAACAAAAAGATGACTGAGATATCCTATAATTCTCAGACTCTTACCACGTTTACATTAAAAAGAAATTTTGGAGTTTTAATATCATTATCCACAAATCCTGATGGCAGAGAATGCAGTATTGTAGCAATCAATTCCGAAGGAAAAAAATCAACCGAAGTCGATACAGGAAAACGTATTTTGTCGTTAGATTATAAAAGCGAAAAAATCTGTGCATTATATCCCAATGAAATAGGAATATATAATAAAGATGGTAAACAGATCTCTACATTATCATCAAACGCAGATTCAAGAAAGATTTGTTTCTGTGATTCAGATACGCTGTATGTATTAGGAATCAGTAACCTATATAAATTAAATATTGATTATCCTGATAAATAACCAAATCCGCCGGGAACTGATCCCGGCGGATTAATT
>ONRO01000106.1 GCA_900320235.1 uncultured Eubacteriales bacterium | reverse complement strand
CTGCTGCTGCCGCCGGTTGACGAATTTGTAGAAAAGGAATATAATATAGGGTGAAAATTATTATAAGTGAGGATTATGTATGGATAATAAATTAAAAAGCTTTTTTGAGTTCATAAACGGAAAAACAATTGCACTTTGCGGAATCGGAGGAAGTAACCTTCCGCTTATAAAACTTTTCGGTAAATACGGTGCAAAAGTTCTTGCATGCGATAAGCGTGAGCGTGAAGCTCTCGGAGAAAATGCTGAGCTTGCAGAACAGTATGGTGCATCACTTCGTCTGGGAGAGAACTATCTCAGTGATCTTGATGCCGATATAATCTTCCGTACGCCCGGAATGAAGTTTTATATGGATGAGCTGAATTCTGCAAGAGAAAACGGAGTATATGTCACAAGCGAGATGGAAGTTTTCTTTGATCTTTGTCCATGTAAGATAATTGCTGTAACAGGCAGCGATGGAAAAACAACTACAACAACTGTTATTTCTGAAATTCTGAAGGCAAAGGGTTATAAAGTACATCTCGGCGGAAATATCGGCAGACCTCTTCTGCCTGATATAGAAAGCATTTCTCCTGAGGACGTGGCAGTAGTTGAGCTTTCAAGCTTCCAGCTTATCTCCATGAGAAAAAGTCCTGACATAGCTGTTGTTACAAATCTTGCTCCGAATCACCTCGATATTCACAAGGATATGCAGGAATATATTGATTCAAAGAAAAATATCGTTCTGCATCAGAATGCATTCGGAAAGGCAGTTCTGAATCTTGATAATGATATTTCCTATTCCTTCAGGGACGACGTGAGGGGAAGAATGTATCTGTTCTCACGCCGCAGTGAGGTCGTAAACGGTGCATATATGTCTGAAGATGGTACAATTTATATGAACGAATACGGCAAAAAGACAGAGATCATGAAAGCGTCAGAGATAAAGATACCCGGACTTCATAATATAGAGAACTATCTTGCAGCAATAAGCGCAGTCTGGGGTATGGCTGATGCGGAAACTATCAGGAATGTTGCAATGAATTTCGGCGGAGTTGAGCACAGGGCAGAGCTTGTCAGGGTTCTTGACGGAGTAAGATATTATAATGATGCGATCGGAACAAGCCCCACAAGAACAGTCAAGGGTATGCTTTCACTTTTTGATCAGAAGATCATTCTTATTGCCGGCGGATATGATAAGCATATTCCGTATGATGAAATGGGAAAGGTAGTAC
Organism: uncultured Eubacteriales bacterium; assembly: GCA_900320235.1. GTDB lineage: Bacteria > Bacillota > Clostridia > Oscillospirales > Acutalibacteraceae > UBA1213. The sequence continues at coordinate 5,365 of ONRO01000106.1, read as the reverse complement.
CTGAAACTGTAAAGACTCTAATACTGTTCGGCGCAACTGCGGATAAGATCGAAGCTGCAACAAAAGCTGCACCGTCATATGCAGAGGGTAATCCTGTTATTATCAGGGTAGAAAACATGGAGCAGGCAGTAAAGGCTGCAAGAGAAAATGCTACGCAGGGTGATATCGTAGCAATGTCACCAGCAAGCGCAAGCTTTGATATGTACAAGAACTTTGCTGAGAAGGGACTGCATTTCAAGCGTATAGTTAATGAAATGAAATAATGATACTGCTTGCTGAAGGCAGGAGGAATAAAATTGAAAACCAGAAAATTATTAAAAAAGCTCTGTGCAGAATATGCTGTTTCTGGCAGGGAAAATGAAATGTCCGGGATAATAACAGAGCTGACGGAAAAATATGCATATGAAATAAAAGAGCTTCCGACAGGTACGATCATAGCTGAAGTCGGAAATAAAAAAGCAAAGCGTCATATCATGCTCGATGCGCATATCGACAGGATAGGCCTTGTTGTCACATATATAAATGAGGAAGGCTTCCTGAAGGCTGAACCGGTCGGAGGAATGGATCTTCGTGCTCTTGCAGGAACTGTTGTTACTGTCATGGGCAGGGAAAATGTTACGGGAGTTATCTGTACGCTTCCGCCGCATCTTATTGATAAAGAGGCGGGCTTTACAAGGGATATGATCTGGATTGATACAGGTCTGAGTCCCGAGAGGGTCAATGAACTTGTCAGCGTGGGAGATACAGCAATTGTAAAAAGCTTTTTCCGTGAGCTTATCGGAGATAAGGCAGCAGTATCCGCACTTGACAACAGGGCAGGCTGTGCAGTTATTATCAGATGCGCTGAGCTTGTCAGCAAAAAGCTTACAGATACGAGGCTTTCACTTGTGTTCTCTTCTCAGGAGGAAACAAACGAAAGCGGGGCAAAAACTGCAGCTTTTCTTCTTGAACCTGATGAGGCAATCGTAGTAGATGTCGGCTTTGCAAAACAGAGCGGAGTTCCCGCACATCTGAGCGGAAAGCTCGGAGCAGGACCGATAATCAGCATTGCACCATCCCTGTCCCGGAAAATGACAGATGGTCTGATCGCATCTGCAAAGGAGCTCGGGATCAGCTTTGACTATGAAGTAGACGGAAGTACGACCGGGACAAACGCAGATGGAATTTCAATCACAAGAGGAGGAATTCCCTGTGCTGTCATATCAGTTCCTGAAAAGAATATGCATACACAGACAGAAACAGTCAGTCTTGATGATATAGAGAACACTGCAAAGGTGATAGCAGGCTATATAACCGGAGGTGCAGAAAAATGATGGATAAAAAGCTTCTTGAAAAACTCTGCACAGCCGGAGGTATCTCAGGCGATGAGGGAGAGGTCAGGGATATCATCCTTGAGGAGATAAGTCCGTATGCAGATAAGGTAAAGACGGATAACATGGGAAATATCATAGCCTTCAAAAAGGGCAGAAACAAACCCGGAAAAAAGCTTATGATATCAGCACATATGGATGAGGTCGGTTTTATCGTTACTGATATACTTTCAGACGGAATGCTGAAATTTTCCTGTGTAGGCGGGATAAACGACAGCGCAGTCTTTGCAAAGCAGGTATTTGTCGGAAAGGACAAGCTTCCCGGCGTAGTATGCTGCAAGCCTGTACATGTACTGAAGGCAGACGAAAAGGGAAAATGTCCTTCGCCTGATTCGCTTGCGATAGATATAGGAGCAGAAAGCAGGGAACAGGCACTTGAATATGTACGTCCCGGCGACAGCATAATATTTGACAGTATATATGAAAATAAGGATGGCAGGATAATCAGCAAGGCTATTGATGACCGTTTCGGTTGTCTTGTAATGATAGAGATGCTCAGATCAGAGCTGCCCTATGATATGTATTTCACCTTCTGCGTACAGGAGGAGGTAGGGCTGAGGGGATCGTCAGCTGCTGCATATACAGTTGACCCTGACAGTGCGATAGTAATTGAATCAACAACAGCGGCAGATGTACCCGGCAGCGAAAATGAAAAAAGGGTATGCCTTGTCGGAGGCGGTGCAGTTGTTTCGTTTATGGACAGGGCGACTATTTACGACAGGGAATACTATCAGCTTGCGATGGATATCGCAAAGGAGAAGGGTATCCCGGCACAGACAAAGACCATGATTGCCGGAGGAAATGACGCAGGTGCGATACATAAATCACGTTCCGGAGTCAGAACGATAGCAGTATCTGTTCCGTGCAGATACCTTCATGCGAATGCAAGCCTTATAAAGACAAGTGATGCACAGGCTGTATCAGACCTTGTGAAAGAGCTTGCAAAAAGGATATGTGAGCAATGATAGGAATACTTGACAGTGAAAATAAAAAAGATTTTCTGAAGCTTTGCGGCAGTGCAGATATTTTTGCCTGCCGCATAAGCTGTTTATACGAAAGTTACTCAGAGTATGAGGGTATTGTTGATTTCTGGGTACAATATAATGAAAATGGTACAGCTTCATCTGTTATCTCAAAATACAGTTCAGCTGTCACAGCCTTCTGCACTGATGGAGCAGATACCGGTGAGTTGGAAAATTTTGTAAATGCAGTCGGTTTCAGTTCATTTGAATGTAATCTGCCTGTTTTATCGGACAGACCGTCGGGAGTAATAATGAAGCTTGACAGGAATTTATATTCAGCAGAAAATATAGAACAGGTCAGTATAAATACATCGGTTCCGGACTATAAGAGCATATACAGACTACTTGATTCATGCAGGAGTGAAAGCTTTACCGTACCGTCATATGAAGATTTTCTCATTGAGCTCTCGCACAGACTCAGACACGGTACATCACAGTTTTGTTGCATAGAAAAAGACGGTATTCCCCTCGCCTTTGCAATGACAGCTGCAATAAGCGCAAATACAGCACTTATAGGTTCTGTATGTACAGCAAAAAACGCACGCTGCCATGGTTTTGGCGGAGCGTGCGTTTGCAGACTGATAGAAATGTCAGGAGAGAGAGAAATATATATAATCCGTGCTGAGAATGAAAATGAAAGTTTTTACAGCAATCTTGGATTTAAAAATGCCGGAGATTATTTCTGCAGCATAAGGGAACTATAATACCTGCATTATCACAGCTGACAGAATGAAAACATAGAATACCGGCGATCTCAGAAGAGTAATAAAAGGTTCTCTGCTGAGTATGAAGCAGTCCTTGCAGCAGAATTTCAGGATAAACGGCAGCATTGCTGCAGAGATGATTATACCGGCAATACCGCTTATATAAAAAAACATATCGGAAAGGTCCTTGCTTAATGAGCTGTGGAAAAACATTATAAGCAGCGCAAGAGTATTATTCAGCAGATGAACAATAATGCACGGAACAAGTCTTTTTGTTTCCGAACGGATAAAGCCAAGCACAAGACCTGCCGTGAACGCAAAAACAATATTGAAAATACCGTTGTGAATAAAAGCGAAAAGCACAGCAGAAATAAATACAGAGAAACCCTTGCCGCCTTCCGTGAGAAGCGGCAATATTTTTCCCCTGAAAAGGATTTCCTCAAGAATAGCCGGGAGGATCCCGGCTGAAAAAAGCATCAGCAGAAATCCGGTGAGATCATTGCCTTCAGCAGCTGAAGCAGAATTATTTGCAGATAAAAGAGAGCGCAAAAGTGAAAAAAGAAAGTTAAGAGCTGTACATACTGCAAAGCCGGAGATAATAAACAATATACTTTTTGCAGGAGAAAGCTTTTTCTCATGTACTGAATAAACGGGTGTATTTTTTTGTTTGCCGATTAATAAGACCGGGATAAGCATTGCCGGGATAGTAACTACGGAAAGTCTGATGAAATCAGGAATATAATTGACTCTTCCGACGAATAGCAGTATTGTCTGTACGGCTGCACCGAGCATAAGTGATAGTGCAGCTGCGATAACAGCCGAATCAGTATTTTTTTTAAGAATATTCATTATAACTGATCCTTCATTTTTTCAGCAGCGAGAAGCACAGCAGTTTTTCCGGAATGGAAATTCAGGCTTCCCTGCATCCATACAGCAAATGGCTCACGAAGCGGAGCATCGGCAGAAAGCTCAATTGAGGAACCGAGCGTGAAAGCGCCGGCCGCCATAATGACCTTGCTGTCATATCCTGGCATATCCCAAGGTTCGGGAGTAACGAAAGAATCTATCGGAGAAGCAGCCTGTATTCCCTGACAGAAGGAAACAAGACGCTTTTCATTTTCAAGAAGAATAGCCTGAATGATATCGCCTCTTGGCTGATCAAAGTCAGGTGTTACCTTAAAGCCGAGACTGCTGAAAAGTGCGGCGGCAAAAACGGCAGTTTTGAGAGCCTCACCGGTGACATGCGGAGCATTGAATGTTCCCATGAAGAGTTCTCTGTTCTGACCGAGGGTGCAGCCTATTTCCTTGCCGGTGCCCGGGGTAGTAAGTCTGTATGAGCAAGCTTCAACAAGATCTTTTTTACCGGCGATATAGCCGCCGGTAGGTGCTATGCCGCCGCCGGGATTTTTAATCAGCGAGCCAGCCATAAGATCGCAGCAGTTTCCGGGAGCAGTCATTTCAACATATTCTCCGTAGCAGTTGTCAAGCATTACGATACAGTCGGGAGCAATACTTTTAGCAAGCTCATATATTTTTCTGATATCCTCATTAAGCAGAGTAGGGCGAAGACTGTAACCTCTTGAGCGCTGAATATAAACCATTTTTGTATTATGACGGACAGTATTTTTAATGCCTTCATAATCGACAGTGCCGTCCTCAAGCAGATCGACCTGTTCATATTTTATCCCGAATTCCATCAAAGAACCGTTTGACTTTTGTCCGATTCCGATAACACCCTGAAGTGTATCATAGGGAATACCTGTAACGCTGACCATAGTATCACCCGGACGAAGGACGCCGAAAAGAGCGACTGTAAGAGTATGTGTGCCGCTTGCAAAATTATGACGTACCAGAGCGTCTTCAGTTTCAAGGACTTCAGCATAAATACTGTCAAGCACATCACGTCCTCTGTCGCCGTAGCCGTATCCGGTTGAAGCGGTGAAGCAGCTTTCGCTGACCCTTGCATTCTGAAAGGCACGAAGCATTTTAATCTGATTATATTCAGTTATCTTGTCGATTCTGTCGAGATATGGTTTTGACAATTCAAGAGCCTTATTCCCGAGTTCAAGGACTTCATCCGAAATATCAAAAAAATCACTTTTCATTTATATTCCCCTTTTATCATAATTATACAGCTATCATTATATAATAAACCCGCCCGAAATGCAACCTTCCACCGCCTGCTTAGGCCGGCAGCGTGCCGGCAGCGTGACGCTGCACCCTTGACGCGCTATCGGCAGCGTGACGCTGCACCCTTGACGCGCTATCG
>ONRO01000107.1 GCA_900320235.1 uncultured Eubacteriales bacterium | reverse complement strand
CCGCAGGCGGTGGGCAGCGCAGCGGGGGCGGGGAGGAGTTAAGGAGGTGTGATTTCAAAAGAGAGGGACCTTAAGAGGAGGGGCCAATGCCCTTCCTCTTGTGGTTCCTTTCTTTTCGTGCGTTTCCGTAAGGGAACGCCTTACGCTGAAGAAGTTGTCAAAAAGAGCAAAGCAGAAGTGGTACAAATCATGCCAGGCGTGCCTCCGGTGTTGCGATTCACAGCTTAGTCATCATGAAAAAGTTTTTCCGGGCACCGCCCGGCTTTTTTAGCCTGATCGGCGTGCTCGCTTATTTCTTTAGCAGCAATTAGTTTCGTGTGAACGTGGGCGGCTTAGTTACGCTGAAAACCTGGTAAGTAATATTTCCTGAAAAAAATACTGCTATGGTAACTGAAACGAATATAATTGATTACGGCAATTCTTTTAATATACTCACAGAATAGTAATGGAATGAAAAAGTCAGTACCGCGGGAGTGCAATAGTAGTTCTCAGTCAAAGCGCAGTGTATACGGAGCGATAGCGCGTCGCGACACCGGCGGTTGACAGTGAGGGTGGGGAGGGATATAATATAGAATGGTAAAAACGGGATGCGCGTGCGGAACGTATTTTTTTTAAGCGGTGATTGCATTGGTAAATAAAAGACAAAAAAGAATTGCGGTTATTAACGATTTTTCCGGGTTTGGCAGATGTTCTCTCACTGTATCTCTGCCGGTGATATCAGCTGAGGGTATACAGTGCTGTGCTATCCCGACAGCTATTTTTTCAAATCATACCGGTTATGAGGACTATTTTTTTGACGATTATACTGATAAAATGAAATACTATTATTCTAAATGGGAAAAACTCGGGCTTGAATTCGACGGAATCTATACGGGGTTCCTCGGTTCTGAACGTCAGGTTGATATCGTTTCGGATTTTATCAGACGATTCTGCTCAGATGATACTAAGGTTATTGTTGACCCTGTTATGGGAGATGACGGAAGAACTTACGCTACTCTTACTCCGGGTCTTTGCAAAAGTTTATCACGACTGATCAGACATTCCGATATCATTACCCCGAATCTTACAGAGGCCTGTATCCTTACAGGTACTCCTTACAGCGAAAAACTTGCTGATGTCGATGCTCTTACTGCCCTTGCACGCAGGCTTTCTGATTCCGGCAGCAAAAATATAGTAATAACAGGCATTACCAGGGGAAATAATATATGTAATTTCATTTATGAACAGGACGGCAGTATTCAGATGATCGAAAAGCCTTTGTCCGGCTCAAGAAGGGCAGGAACCGGTGATGTGTTCGCCTCTGTTATCGCTGCAGATACCGTGCGCGGCGTTCCTTTTGCTGAGTCTGTCAGAAGGGCTGCTGATTTTGTATCAAAGGCTATTGCTGCTTCGGATGAACTTGATATCCCTGAACAGGACGGGCTTTGCTTTGAATTGTTCCTCGGTGACCTTGTCCCATGATGTTTGGGCGAATTAAACATTAATTATTATCAGAAAAGAGCTAATATTGTAAAAACAAAAAAATATTAATATTGTATTGTAAATCTGTGTCGATTTGTGATATTATGTAATGAGTGATATCGGGGATTTTTTTGTTATGTATTGTTTTTCAGGATAATATATGGCTTTTGTTCCTGTGTCCTTTATTACAAAAGAGTCTGCATTGTGACTTTCGCAGATTTTTGTAGGCAGATTATTATTGATCCCGGAAGGATGCGTTATTTTTTATATGAAACCGAAAAGTATAATAAGGTTTTCGGCAGTGCTGGCAGTTTGTTCTGCACTTGCTGCCGGAGCATTTTCAGGTATTGCTGCCGCAGATGAATATTATTATAATAATGACTATTATTATGAACAGGATAATTATACGGATAATGATAATGCTGATCAGGACGACCAGAATGTGGAATACATTCCTGAACAGGTTGATTCCGATACAGTCTATGTTCCGCCTGAACCGGCCTCTGGTGATACAGGTGATAATAATGATACCGGCGATTATTTTGATGAATATCAGAATGACGGCGATGAGTATTACTATGCTGAACAGAATTATACAGAGGATGAGGAGCAGACAGAGGAAACTTCAGTCGAAAGTGAGGAAGAATCTTCTTTTGATCCCGATCAGGTGTCTGTCGATACCAAAGAGCTGACTTCCAAGGATTGGGAGAATATCCAGAATGACCT
>ONRO01000305.1 GCA_900320235.1 uncultured Eubacteriales bacterium | reverse complement strand
CCTGTGCATATGCCCTGCCGATTTTTTCTCCGCTGCCCTTTTCAAAATCAAGGGTAACGTCATAATAATCAGCCTTTTCCCGATCACACATATTCCATCATCAGAGCTGAATTTCTCTGTTGTTTTTTCAGATTCTGCTTTCAGCTGTTCAGGTGTTCTTTCTGGAAATCTTACACCTGCACCGAACCGACAGAAACAAGAACAGAGGCAATAAGAATAAACATAAAAAGAACGATACTGAGACCCTTTTTCTGTTTCATATCGCTTTTCAGCATTTTAAAAAACATAATTACCATCCTTTGCCTAAATGAACTGTCTGATCTGTTTTTGCGTAAAAATAAATATCGTCAATACGATTATATCATATTATTTATAATTATTCATCACTTTTTTCTTTTAGTCATTTTTATATAGTTCATTATCCCTGAAATGTCACCTTTGCAATAATCTGTTCTCAGGAATAAACTGAATCACGTTTTTTCAGCTGATATCGTAAAGCTGCGCAAAAAACCCCCCTGTTCACTTAACAGGGGGATATATTTATTATCCGAGACTCGGGATCATTACGTTCTGATCCACATCAGCGTCATAATCAACACCGTCTGCACCGAATCCAAACAGCTTGCGGAAATCCTCTGCATAACCGTCAAGATCAGCATGATCTGAAAGATTTTCTGTTGAGATCTCTGTCCAGAGTCTGTGTACCTCGCTCTGTATTTCCTCGCCCATTTCGAGATCATCCATTCTGATCCTGCCCTCATCATCTGTGACAGGAACATCTGCATACAATTTCTCATTGAAAAGTCTGCACATCTGCTCGATACAGCCCTCATGGCCGCCCTTTTCCTTCATTACCTTGTAAAGTATCGAAATATAAAGCGGAACAATCGGAATAGCAGCACTTGACTGTGTAACAAGTGCCTTGTTGACTGAAATATATGCCTTGACCTTACCCTGTGCAGTCATTTCCTTTGCTGTTGCAAAAAGATGGTCCTTAGCCTTTCCGATAGAGCCGTCTGCATACATCGGGTGTGTGATATCAGGACCTATATATGAATATGCTACTGTAACAGCATTATCCTCAAGAACACCTGCCTCGCTGAGTGCATCGATCCAGTCTTTCCAGTCCTCACCGCCCATTACCTTTACGGTTGCATTGATCTCGTCCTCTGTTGCAGGCTCAACTGTAATATCGCCGACCGTATTGTTTTTCAGGTCTATTGTCTTGTTTGTATAAGCATCGCCGACTGTTTTCAGAACAGAGGTATACATCGTTCCATCTGCTGTTGTTCTTCTCGGTGCTGCAAGACTGTATACAACGCAGTCAACCTTTCCGAGGTCATTCTTTATTATTTCTATTGCCTTGTCTTTAATTTCCTTTGAGTATGCATCACCGTTGATGGTCTTTGCATAAAGTCCGTCCTGAGCGGCAAACTGTTCAAAAGCTGCAGTATTATACCAGCCTGATGTTGCTGTTCTCGAACCTGATGCAGGCTTGTCAAATATAACTCCGAGTGTAGCTGCACCGTAGGAATAGGCTGCTGAAATTCTCGATGCAAGTCCGTAGCCCATTGAAGCTCCGATAACAAGAACCTTTTTCGGACCGTTGCTGTGTTTCTGAGCCTTTACATATTCGATCTCATTTTTTACAAGTGCCTTACATCCCTCAGGATGTGCTGTTGTACAGATAAATCCTCTGATCTTTGGTTTAATTATCATATTAATTTCGTCCTTTCTTCTCTCAGCATCTCAGCTGATCATGAAATACAGATATTTACCGCGGCGTGACTCAGCACACCTGACTGATTATATAATACCACGCATTTGCTCAGCTTACAATATCATACTCATGTTTCTCGTTGTCAAGAGCAAAAATTCTTCCTGAGTCATCAGAAGCTACATATATAGCTGAACCGAGCTGAACGCTGCTCTCATATCTGAGCTTTGGTATGAACTGATAGCAATTAACGCTTTTCTTTGCCACAAGCTCATCATCCGCTTCAAAGGTGTAGTCATTTATATTTTCAGTCAGTCCGAGTTTTTCCGCATCCTTGTCAAGCAAGCTGAAAAGTGCATCCTGAGCAGAAATCTTTGCATCCGGATACATCTGCTTTGCATCCTTGTCGTCCTGAGCGGAATTCATCTCTACCTGCTGATAGGAATTTGCAGCATCAAGCCTGAGCACTTCACTTCCGTCACAGGCAACAAGAACATCCGTTCCCACAAACATCCTGACTGAATTTTTTTCTGCATAGAAGCTGAAGGAATAATAATCCTTTTCCTCATATTTCAGCGTCTGGTTGTAGAATTTTTTAAAATCTGCTGTCTTTCCCGGCAGATACATACGATAACTGCTGCTTTCGTCAAGTATCTTTTCGGCTTCTTCTCTGGATATTCCGTTCTTTGCAACTGCAAAAGCCGGTTCCTCAGTTGCTCTTTTCTTAAGCTCACCCTTATCTGCCGGCGGAACTCCGTCCTCGTCAAAATTATAATTATACACTATGTTTCCGTCTGAATCTTCAAAAATCGAAGGCTCAGTATGTCCCCCGGCTGAACTTTCTTCTGCAGGCGATGAACAGGCACACAAAAGACACATACATCCTGCAAGCAGCGTAATAAATATTTTTCTTTTCATCTTATTCCTTCCTTTCATTTTTTCTCAAGCACTCTTATCAGATAATTGACTGTAAGCTCAAGTCTGCTGATACTGTCAAGTCTGTCGCTTTGCTCCTTGCTTATTCTGTGGCTGTGCGGAGTCATTTCAAGCAAAGCTCTCAGCCGGACTTTATCAGTTTTTATCCTGAATTCACGCTCAAACGAACACAGCTCTGAAAAGCTCTCTGAAAAAGCCGGCTGGTGCTTGTCCTGAACGAACACCTCGTCATAAATGATACTTTTAAGCTCTGTCAGATGTCTGTTTCCGGCGCTGATCTCAACAACAATCCCGCCTTTTTTCAGCACCCTCTCATATTCATCATTGACAAAAAGAGAAAACACTGCTGTGATAACATCTACACTTTCATCTTCAAGCGGCAGATGCGAAGCCGTTGCGACCGTCCATAGTATATCCCTGCTTCTTGAGCAGGACATTTTTGCAGCCTCTTTTGCTATATCAACTCCTATGCAATCAGCAGAGCAAAGCTCCTGAAGCTGACAGGTATAATAGCCCTCGCCGCTGCCGATATCAGCAATCAGAGGAGTTTTTGTTTTTTTATATTTATTGATAAGCTCTGCTGCATCACGGCAGACAGGCTCATAGAAGCCATTATCAAGAAATTCCCTTCTCGCAAGCAGCATAGCCCGTGTATCTCCGGGTGAACGTGAATGTTTATTCTGCACAGGAAGCAAATTGACATATCCCTGTCTTGCAATATCAAAGCTATGATTCTTTCCGCAGACATAGCTTTTTTCGATTTTTCTGAGTTTACCTTCACATACCGGGCATCTCAGCGGATATTCTTTTTCCATTCACATTCCCCCTTATTTTATTCTTTTGAGTCTTCCGCCGCATCTGCAGCGGTAATTTGCAGTTGCACTTACAACTCTGCTCATTTTTTCTCTTTCAAATCTTGCTCCGCAGCTTGTGCAGATTATAATATATTTTGCCTGTCTTTTAACAGCTTCCGATGTCTGCACTGAAGGTCCCCTGAGATAAAGCTCACCTCCGCAGACACAGCGGTATTGTGACGGATTTTTTGTCAGCGGGCTCTGCCTTGTACGTCTGATTTCTTTTCCGCACTTTTTGCACACAACGATATATTTTCCATTTTCGCTGCCGCTTTCAACACCCATTTCCTCTGCAGAATTTGTGCGCTTGATATTATATCCGTATTTTCGGTTCATTTTCTCAGCATATCTCCTGAAAAGCTCCCCATGATTCATACAGCCCTCACAGGTATGTATCAGCTCATGTGCAAGCGTCTGTCTGCACGAATGCTCCGGTGCATCATAAAGCCTTGAAGAAAGCTCAATCATGAATCTTCCGTCATTTTCTCTGATACATCTGCCGAATCTTGATTTTGCACGGCTGTTGACCTTAATATGAGGGAATATTTTTTTTGATATTGGGATATCAGCTCTTCGCGCCTCATCCATAACCTGTTCAAGAAGATCATCAAAATTATTCATTAAAGTTCAACCTCTGTATAACTATGCCCCAAAGCCGGAATGACCTTTTCCAGCATATCTGCAGTTTTTATTTTCAGACTCGACGTATTCATACACGGATGGCAGCCGAAATACTCTTCCGACAGCACATCACTGTCGATCAGCAGCCTTACCATACCTTTCTTGTCGTTCATCAGTCCGAGAACACTCACAGATCCGGGAGTCACGCCAAGATATTCCTGCATTGCATCTGCACCTGCAAAGGAGAGTCTGGCACTTCCGATCTGAGATGACAGATCCTTTGTCCTGAACGGTTTATCTCCAGGCATCAGCAGCAGATAGAAAGCCGTTTTCTGTCTGTTGCAGAGAAAAAGGTTTTTGCATATCCTCACACCAAGACATTCATTGATTTCCTCACATGCTTCCATCGTATCCGCCTTTTCATGGTCAAGACGGATATATTCCGCACCAACATTCCCAAGAAAATCATAGCAGGCTTTTTCCTGTTCACTTCTCTCATCCTCAGGTGCATCCCTGTATAATGTTCCGTCCTTTATTATTTCAGACATTTCATTTCTCTCCCCCGGACATTTTTCCCGCATATCATCTCATATGCATTATATTATATCATTCCTCATCCTCAAATGCAAACCGGGCAGCGTGACCGGCGTGCCGCCGGGGTCGCGACGCGCAATCGCTCCGTATACACTGCGCTCTGATAGAAAAGTACTGTTGCACTCCCGCGGTACTAATATTTTCTTTCCATT
>ONRO01000283.1 GCA_900320235.1 uncultured Eubacteriales bacterium | reverse complement strand
TCTACGCAAATAATCCGTCCAGTATCTTTTGACTTTTGGCTAAGCTCCGCTATGTTCACCTTTTGGGATGAACTGTTGTTGACTGTTGTACTCATATGCCTTTTAGCACCTCTTTATTAAGTTTTCAAGGTACATTCAGAACCGGTTCTGATTATCACCGCTTGATCAATACAGTTTAACCTTATAATCAATATTATATATATTATTTTTAGTAGAGTAAATAATTGATTTTTTAAAAATAATCATATATAATATAGATATATTACAATTATTTTGTCTTTTTATATGTTTATAAGGAGAGTTATTATGATAAAAAATCGTATAGTAAAATTAGATAAAGATTCGCAAGAAAGAATTGATGCAAAAAACACTATTAAATATACTTTACTGCTGGATTATCAAGTGCCAGAATATGATGATGATAGATTTATAAACAATATCTTTTCTAAATGCAATGAATGTTGTTTTGGTTTATTCTATGATAAAATATTTTATTATCTCACTTACGGAGGATCGTGTGACTTTTTCGGCTCGCATAATGATCCTATAAAGACTAAAGATCCTATTCCTTATGAATTACAAATCGATACTATCCCTGACTTTAAAACTTTTACAAACGGCTCCATTGGTTATCCTAAAAAATCAACAGATGACAAAGATGAAAACAGTTATCAATTGAATTTTAATAATTTAATTTTGCAGCATTGCGTTATCAGCTGTTACCATGCAGTAATTACAGAATTATACGGTAATGAACAAATTACTGATTATTCGATTGTAAACAGCAACCATATAAACACTCCCAAGAACTATACTAAAGCAAGTAATAACACTGAAAAATCAAGACTTGCAAGTGATTTTAAAAAGAAATCAAATAATCATTTGAAAGCAATGCCATTCTTTGAAAATATTGCACACAATCAATTGTTTTCGGAAGTATGGTTTCAAGTATGTTGTGTTAACAAAAGCAGATTTTGTAACCTTTTTGATACAGAAGAAAAAGATAATTTGAATCTAAAATCTATAATCGATAATATAACTTTTATTTCCGATAAATTATTAGTAGTAGAAAACATAAATACTATGGAAGTTATTCATTACAACTATATAGTAGAAAGAATTTTCAATTTTCATATGTTGATAAGCATTATCAACACTATATTCTCTACGCATAATAATAATAATAACAATTACTATAAGCTGGATCAAAACGATTTAATATCAACCATTTCAAAAATAACATCATTACCTAATGTGTTCAGCCGCCAAATCTTTTGGTTATATGCTTTTTTTCATGTAAATAAAAACATTAATTCATTTTATGATTTTTGGTTTAAAAACGATCCGGATAACTCTGATACTTTTGCAGTCAGTACTCGCCGCATCAAAAGGAGTTTTGATCTATATCGTTGGAAAGATCAATTTCACCTTTTTATAAAATATCTTTCAGAATTTATAATTCCGATTTACGAATGGTGTTTTACATGTATGATGTTTGACTCTTTGGAAAAGGAATTTCCAAATATGAGTCATGAGGAACACCTAAAAAAATCAGCAAAGTTATTGAAAAAATTTGCATTAAAAAATCATCAGATACTTATCAATCCTTATTCAGCTGTCAGTAAAAACAAGGCAAACAGTAACTCGAATATTTATAATGCTGTGAATAAAATCGAAAAAATAATCTATCCATCTACTCTGTCCGAAAATGCCATAATGACACTTATAAACAATTTCCTTTCAGCCAATAAAAATATTGATCTGAATTTATCACCAAATATAAACCCAGAATATTTTAAAGCAAATCCCAGAAATCTTCGCCATACCTCAACAGACAAAATAAGGGAATTTTATATAGACCTTCTTCGTTATAACTACTGGAAACCTGATATCTGAATCCTAACTGCTGCACCAAGTATCTGATATATTGTATCTCCTCAATGAACCAGCATAAAAAAGTCGAAACTCCCATGGCACAAAACCATGGGAGTCATTATTATGCACTCTATTAATTTTTTTAATGTATTCAATAATATGAATTATAAATATGCTTCTAATTTTGCTTCATAACTAATCTCGGGTTTTTAAGAAAACTCTGATTAATTCATTAATCAGAGTTTGGGGGCGTGGGGCACAGCCCCACATAAAGTATTTTTTACACAGTTTATAAATTGATCTATTTTGTGTTTCCTTAAGTATATTTAACATCAATTACTATATTTCTTGAAGTTTTCTG
>ONRO01000108.1 GCA_900320235.1 uncultured Eubacteriales bacterium | reverse complement strand
TTCATTGAATATGATACAAAAATCGAAGATACTACTGAGTTGGCTATTAATGATTTTCTGAAACTTTGTGATAAAGCGGATCACTTGTTTTGTGAAAATATGGATTTACATTGTATCAGGGATATCGAAAAGAATAAGTGGTTTTACATTTACGTTTTGGAATAATTGACCTCGACTATAACAATCGCAAAGATAATAAACTATGATTCTTTCAATTTCAATACATTATTTCATTTTATTAAATATACTTAATCTACCGAATAAACAAAAGTATTTTTGCTTATTCGGCTTTTGTTTTTTATTTTTATAGCAATTATATTGACAAAACCATCTCTATAGTTTAAAATAATATATAGAACATACGTTCGGTTAATAACATTTATAATATTACATATACTCATACTATATGAATAATCGATTCATATCCCTTGAAATGTTTTATTGGAGGTGGTATCATTATCATTGAGGTGATATTTGATATGGCAAGGGATGAGTTTTTACTTAGTACAGCAATGCTTGCTACCCTTTGGGAAGAAAAATTTAACGACAGTTTAGACCTTTTACTGGGTTTTGTTAAATATGCAATCGGTCAATCAACAAAAATAGATTGTGAGCTTGATTTAAAATCAATACACGCAACAGCAAAAAAGTATTTGTATATTCCTAATATCCCAGAACAGATCATTGAAGAATTACTTGATAGGTTAACAAACAAGAATTATGGTAAAATACTGTTTTATGATAAAATGAAACAAAAGTATATTTTACGAAAAGACTTATCAGACTTTGTATCTTCTTTTGATAACAAACTGGCAAAAGAAAAAGATGAGATTTCTTGTTTTTTTAATGGACTCGAATCATATTATAACTCAAAAGCTAGGAAAACATTAACTCAAGACAATCTTAAAGGTCAGTTTTTTCATTTTCTGGAAAATGAGGGATTTGACTTTTTGCGTTCATCTGATAAGCCTATTAATCTTCGGGAAATATCAACCGATAATGGTCAATGCTATTTTTTAATCGCTCAATATATTTTAAGTTTATATGATAACAAAACCCCTGAGTATGCTACAATTTTAAGAATAACTATGGGTTATTTTTTATCAAAGTCAATTTATTTAGATAGCAGCAAAAACCATTTTAAAAAGAACCCGCCATTAAAAGACTTAAACGTTTATATTGATACTACTCTGCTTTTGTATATTTTAAATTGTAAAACTGAATATCAATATAATTCGGCAATGAGTATGGTAAATCTACTTTTAGATAATGGTGCTAGTCTATTTTACTATCCTCACAATTTAGAAGAAGTTGAAGTAATAATTAAAAAATACAAAAAGGATCGTTCTTCTCCCAGAAGAACGTTAGAAAAGTTTGATGAAGAAAAATATACAGATTTTCAAATTGAAGTATTCTACAAATCAATAAAATCTAACTTAGAAAAGAAACATATTTTTTTGTCTGACACGCAATCTTACTCTTCATATAAAAATGTAATTGATGAAGTTGGTTTAGCTAAATATCTAACAAAGAAAATATCCGGCTATAAAGGAAATAGTAATATACTTGATCACGACATAAAATCCATTTCCTCAATTTGTCGTGAGAGAAATGGAATTAAAACTGAAGATTATGAAAATCTCACTTGTATTTGGGTTACTTCAAACGCTAGGCTCGTAAAGTATACAAATAAATTTTTTGAAAAAGAATATAAAAATTGTTTTTCTCCTATTATTAGCGATAGGAAACTAACCACAGAATTATGGATTAAATATGGTAATAGTATGAATAATGTTTTTGAGTCGTTCCTACTTGAAAACGCATTGTTAGCGATTGAGCCAACTGATACTGTTGTGTCCAGATTTATTGAAAATGTCAATAGTTTTGAAAAGATGAATACTATTACACCCGAGGCAGCTGCACACGCCAGAATAATGTGCGTAAACGATAAAAACCTTATGTTGTATACTGATGGCGATCCTGAAAAAATGACCGAACAAACAACAAATGATCTTTTAGCAGCTTATAGAGACAGTATTATCGGCGAATATAAAAAAGAAATGGATTCAAAGCAAAAAGAATATGCAGAGAAGGAAAAAGCAAAAGATGCTGAGCTTGCAATTCGGAATAAAGAAAACAAAGAAAAAGATCAGGAAATTGCAAAACTAAAAAATGAAATTCAGGAAACTAAATCAAAAAAAGAAGAAAGTCTAAAAAAAGTAGATCTTGATTCGGAAAAGAGTACAAACACTGCCTGTAAATGGATAAAAAGAACAGTTTACTCTATTCTAATTATTTCTGGATTAGCTTGTATATTTGGATTCATTTGGGAACTAGTATCTTTTGCAAACGGTAATGGAAACACTTTTCTTCTCATTATTAGTATAGTTATAGCGCTTACAAATATGGCATTATTAATAATCGATTTAGTAGGTGTAGCAAAACAATTATTATCTATAAAAGAAAAAATAAGGTTTTCTATAAAAAGCAGATATTACAAAAAGTATTTGGATGATTACAAAAAGTATAATTTGTAACTTATATAATTTGCTACTAATTAAAGAGCGTGTAAACGGAAAAAACTCCTGCTTACACGCTCGTTTTATTTTATCTCTTGTTCTGTTTCGTCAAACAACGGACTGTCAAAGAATTCTCTGACGGTGATTTCAAGACCGTCGCAGATTTTCTTGATTGAAACCACGCCCGGGTTTTGGCTCTTTTGATTGAGCATACTGTATATGGTTGACGGCGAAACGCCTGAA
>ONRO01000113.1 GCA_900320235.1 uncultured Eubacteriales bacterium | reverse complement strand
ACAGATAAAAACGGTAAAGAAAAAACTGAAACCAAAACAGTAAAAGGTGTATATATTCTGGTAGGAAACGAACTGCTATTCAAGCAGATTGTTCCTGTTTATACAGGGGAAGGCTTTATAATATGCATGCAGAATCCTAAAGATGAAGATCTTGTGACGGATGAAATAGGTGTATTGAAAGCTTATGATGAAGTTGTGGTGGAAGGAGCAAATCTTTATGATGGAAAGATCATCGACAGAACAAGCTCGTAGATTTGATGATATTAAAGCAAATTATTATGAAATTTGCGAGAATATTGAAAGAGCAGCTGCTGAAAGCGGAAGAAAACCGGACGAAATAACATTTCTTGCTGCAACCAAAACAGTAGAACCTGAATTTATTAATTATGCTATTTCGCTCGGGCTGACTCATATTGGAGAAAATAAAGTTCAGGAAATGCTCAGTAAATATGATGAATATGACCTTGATAATTCACAGCTTCATTTTATCGGTCATCTTCAGACAAATAAAGTCAGACAGATTGTAGGAAAGGTTTCAATGATACAATCTGTTGACAGCCTGAAGCTTGCTCAGGAAATATCAAAGCAGTCAATAAAGAATGATGTTAATACTGATATTCTTATTGAGGTAAATATTGGCAAAGAAGAGAACAAATCCGGTGTAACAGAAGAAATAATAGATGAACTACTTGAGCAAATTTCTTCATTGGAAGGAATAAAAATCAGAGGTTTGATGTCAGTACCGCCTATTTGTGACTCTAAACAAGAAATTTTTAAATTTTTTGATAAAATGTACAAACTGTTTATTGACATTTCATCGAAAAAATCGGATAATATATATATGGACTATCTTTCTATGGGTATGTCCGATGATTATAAGGAAGCAATTCTGTCAGGCGCAAATATGATAAGAGTCGGTTCGGGACTCTTTGGTGCCAGAATATACAGATAAAACAGGAGGAAAATAAAATGGCAAATATTATGGGAAAATTCAAGAGCATATTAAAGACACCTGAGGAAGAAGTAGCATACGACGATTATTATGATGATACCGAAGCAATGGATGCAGAAGGGCAGGAAGAAGAAATGGATTATGATGAGCCGGAAGAGCAGGCAGAGGAACAGAATGCTCCTGCTTCAGGAAATAATAATGTAATCAGTATTCATGATTCAACAAGTGTACAGTTTGTACTTTTCAAGCCTGAGTCATTTGATCCTTCAGTTAAAGAAATGGCAAATGAGCTTATGAAAAGAAATACAGTAATACTTAATGTAGAAGATACAAATAAAGATGTTTCAAGAAGAATAATTGATTTTCTTGGCGGAGTTGCTTACGCAAACAGTGGAAATGTAAAGAAGGTTGCTGAAGATACATTTATCATAATGCCCAGCAATGTAACTCTTTCCGGTCAGGATGCAATGGATGAAGTCGGAAGCGATAACGTTTATTTTTAATTAGTACAATTTCCATATTATAATTTATACAGAAATGTATCAAATTCTTCAGAAAGGAAATTAGTATGATAACATTAGAAGAAATAGAAAATATTACTTTCAGAAAATCCGGACTCGGCGGATATAAGATCGATGAAGTTGATCACTTTGTTGACGATGTTGTCGATAAGGTAAAAAGTCTTGAGCTTGCTCAGAGAGAACTTGAGCTGAAAATAGAAAACCAGCAGGCTGAAATAAAAAACTATAAAGAAAAAGAAGACAGTGTTCAGAATGCATTGATTTCAGCTCAGGTTTCTGCAAAACAGATAAAATCTGAAGCAGAAAAAAAGGCTCAGGAAAAACTTGACGAGGTTGATTCAGAAGCTGAAAAGACAATCAGTGAGGCAAAGGAAGAGGCTGAAAAACTTCTTGCTGAAGCAAAGGAAAAAGCTGAACAAATCAATGCAGATACAGATGCTAAGGTCGAAGAGCTGATGAACAAAGCATTGAGAGAATCTTCTGATAAAATCGAGGAAAACAATAGAATACTTGAGGAACAGAAGAAGAATATCATCAAGCTTATGGGCGAAGCAAATAAGTTCAGAAATCATTTGCTTAAAGAATATAAAAATCATCTGAGTATCATTAATTCAATGTCAAAGGGTGAGGATTTCAAGAAGAAACAGGCTGAGCTTGATAAGAATTATCCCAAAGCTGATTGTAATAAACCTGTTGAAACAAAATCAAGTACTAAAGAGAAAAATGATAATAATGATTCAGCAGAAGAAAACTGATAGTTTATCTTGCTGATAACATTATATAATAAAAATACCATCTGGTATTTCACATTATCCGACACATTTGTGTCGGATTTTGGATTGTTATATTATTTCACAGAGGAGAGAAAAATAAATGCCGCAGGATTATAACAAGACATTGAATCTGCCTAAAACAGATTTTCCGATGAGAGCAGGACTTCCAAAATCCGAGCCTGAAACTCTGAAACGTTGGCAGAACAATAAAACTTATGAAAAGCTCATGGAACTCAACGAGGGTAAACCTCTTTATGTTCTTCACGACGGACCACCTTATGCAAATGGTAATATACACCTGGGTCATGCTCTTAATAAGACTCTTAAGGATATTATTGTAAGATATAAGAATATGACTGGCTTTAAATCACCGTATGTACCTGGTTGGGATACCCACGGACTTCCGACGGAACTTAAAGCAAGAGCAAAAGCCGGTGTCAGCAGCAGCGATGTCATTTCTGACGTTGAGCTCAGAAAAATCTGCCGTGAATTTGCAACAACTTATATCAATGGTCAGCGTGAGCAGTTCAAACGTCTTGGCGGTATTGCAGAATGGGATAATCCATACATTACCCTTACACATGATTTTGAAGAAAAGCAAATAGAAATTTTTGCAGAAATGGCAAGCAAAGGATATATTTACAGAGGTCTGAAGCCTGTTTACTGGTGTACAGACTGTGAAACAGCTCTTGCTGAAGCAGAAATTGAATATGCAGAGGATCCCTGTCATTCAATATATGTAAAATTCAAGGTAACTGATGATATGGGAAAACTCAGTGCTATGGGTGCTGAACTAAAAAATACATATTTTGTAATATGGACAACAACAACATGGACACTTCCTGCAAACGTTGCTATTTGTGTTGGTCCCCGCTTCAATTACAGCCTTATCAAATGTGAGGGCGAATACTATGTAATGGCTGAAGAGCTTTATGCAGCAGCAATGGAAGCTGCAGGAAAAGAAAACTATGAAGTTATCGGCACAATAAAAGGCAGTGAGCTTGAATATATGAAAACAGCTCATCCTTTCCTTGACAGAACATCTCTTGTTATCGTAGGAGATCATGTTACACTTGAAAGCGGGACAGGATGTGTACATACAGCTCCGGGTCATGGTGTTGATGACTATAATGTATGCAGAAATTATCCGGAGATCCCGATGGTTGTACCGGTTGATGCAAAGGGAAGACTTACTGAAGAAGCTGGAATGTTTGCAGGTCTTCTTACAGCAGATGCAAATAAACCGATAGCAGAGTATCTTGAAAAAACAAATGCTTTATTTGCACTAAAAAAGATAATCCACCAGTATCCTCATTGTTGGAGATGTAAGAATCCTGTCCTTTTCAGAGCTACAAAACAATGGTTCTGCTCTGTTGATGATATCAAGGACGCAGCAGTTGATGAGATAAAAAAGATTAACTGGATCCCTGCATGGGGCGAAGACAGAATAACTTCAATGGTTCGTGAACGTAAGGATTGGTGTATCTCACGTCAGAGAAAATGGGGTGTTCCGATTCCTATCTTCTTCTGTAAAGAATGCGGAGAGCCTGTAATGGAAAAATCTGTCATGCTTCATATAGCTAAACTTTTTGGCGAACATGGCTCCGATATCTGGTATGAGAAAGACGCTTCAGAACTTATTCCTGATGGACTGGCTTGTTCAAAGTGCGGATGCAAAGAGTTCAATAAAGAAAAAGATATAATGGATGTATGGTTTGATTCCGGTGTTTCACATATTGCTGTATGCAAATCCCGTCCTTACCTTAAATGGCCGGCAGATCTTTATCTTGAAGGTGCTGATCAGTACAGAGGTTGGTTCCAGTCATCACTTCTTACATCAGTTGCTGCAAGAGGACAGGCTCCATATAAATCAGTAGTAACTCACGGCTGGGTTGTTGACATGGAGAAAAAGAAAATGTCAAAATCTGCCGGAAATGGTATGTCACCAGCAGAAATAATTGATAAATACGGTGCTGATATTCTAAGACTCTGGGTATCATCTACGGATTATCATGCAGATGTCAGGATATCAAAAGAAATACTTGCTCAGCTTAGCGAAGCATACAGAAAAATCAGAAATACTGCAAGATATATTCTTGGAAATCTGAAAGATTTTGATCCGGATAAGGATATGGTATCTGATGATAAGCTCCTTTCTATAGATAAATGGGCTCTTATGAAACTTGATGAGCTTAACGATAAGGTAAGAAAAGCATATGACTGCTTTGATTTCCATATTGTATATCAGGCACTTCATAATTTCTGTGTTGTAGATATGAGTAACTTCTATTTTGATGTCCTGAAGGACAGACTTTATACTGAACAGCCTGACGGAGAACTTCGCCGTGCAGCTCAGACTACAATTTACAGAATACTTGATGCAATGACAAGACTTGTATCACCAATTCTTGTATATACATCAGATGAGATATGGCAGTATATGCCTCACGACAATTCAACAAATGCAGAGAATGTTCTCTTCAATAACATGCCTGAAAAGACAGGTGTAACACTTGATGAAAGCTTTGTAACAATGTGGGACAGAATCCATGAAACAAGAGATACTGTTAAGAAAGCAATCGAAATCGAAGTTAAAAATAAAACCATTCGTTCTTCACTTGAAGCAAAGGTAACATTGAAATGCTCAGGTGAACAGTATGATTTCCTTAAATCTGCAGAATCAGAACTTGCTGCCGCTTTCATCGTATCCGATGTCGAAATATCAGAAGGATCTGATGAGCTTAATGTTGAAGTAACTCATGCAGAGGGTGAGAAGTGCGAACGCTGCTGGATATTCAGTAAGACCGTCGGAACAGATGCTGATCATCCGACTCTTTGTAAGCGTTGTGCATCTGTTATTTCTTCTATGGGAGATTTACTTGATACATAATTCATTATGCACAAATGCATATGAAAGGTGCAATGATGCTTATTATAAAGGCAGTGCGTCTTATGATGCACTGCCTTTTTTACAGAAAGGGAAATAATGATGACAATTGTATTAGTAGCCGTGTTTTCTATATTATTAGCTTTTGCTGATCAAGTAATAAAATATTTTGTATATGAAAACCTTCGCCCTGTGGGAAGTGTATCTGTCATAGATAATCTTTTTTCACTTGTATATTCCGAAAACAGAGGAGCTGCATTTGGAATTTTTCAGAATGCTACATTGTTTTTTTCAGTAATTACAATTCTGCTTATAGGGGTTTTTCTCTTCTTGTTGATTACAAAAAAGTTTTCAGGAAAATTGTTTATGATATCCGTTATTCTCATAATTGGCGGAGGAATAGGTAACCTGATAGATAGATTATTCAGAGGTTTTGTAATAGATTATCTGTCACTCTCTTTTTTTCCGCCAATATGTAATTTTGCCGATTACTGTATTACAATAGGTGCCGTCCTGTTTATTCTGTGTATTCTTTTAACCCCGGAAAAAAACAAAACAAAAAAATCGGAGGAAAAAGATGGAGCTGAATGAATTCACAGCAGCCGAAAGTGATGAAGGAAAGAGAATAGATAGTTTCCTGACATCCAATTGCCCTGAAATGACACGTTCTATGATTCAGAAATTGATCGAAAACGGTAACGTTACTGTAAACGAGAAAGTCATTGCAAAAAACTATAAGTTAAAAAATAAAGACAGTATAGCACTTTTTATTCCAGATCCCGAAATAATGGAAGCAAAACCAGAAAATATTCCGTTAGATATTGTATATGAAGATGATGATCTGCTTGTCGTAAACAAACCGAAAAACATGGTAGTTCATCCCGCACCAGGAAACCATGATGGAACGCTTGTTAATGCTTTGTTATATCATTGCGGAAACAGTCTTTCGGGGATCAATGGTGTTATGCGTCCAGGAATAGTACATAGGATTGATAAAGATACGAGCGGTTTGCTTATCGTTGCAAAAAATGACTTTTCCCACAGATTACTTGCAGAGCAAATCAAAGTCCATAGTTTTGAAAGAAAATATATGGCTGTTGTATACGGAAATCTAAAAGATGATGAAGGCACTATTGATGCACCTATCGGAAGACATCCGACTGACCGGAAAAAAATGACGGTTATTCAGAAGAATTCTAAACAAGCCGTCACGCATTATAAGGTTATTGAAAGATTCGAGGGCTTTACTTTTGTTGAACTTACTCTTGAAACGGGTAGAACACATCAGATCAGAGTGCATATGGCATCTATTGGCCATCCGGTATCAGGTGATCCTGTATACGGTCCGAAAAAAATTATTACATCACTAGGCGGACAATGCCTGCACGCATATTATATTTCGTTTGTACATCCACGAACAGGCAAAACACTTACTTTATCAAGTGATTTACCGGATTACTTTACAGACTTCCTGACAAAACTAAAATAAAAATATACAGCAGCAATCAGTCTTATTCTGATTGCTGCTGTTAAATTATTAAGTGATTCCTTTAGTTTCAGGACATGTTATTCTTGCTATTTCTTCAATTGTATGGTGCAACTTGAGAACAATATCAGTATCAGCAGCACGATAATACATTTCTTTGCCGTTTCGATTCGCAACAATCAAGCCTGCACTTTTGAGCAGCTTTAAATGATGAGATACAGCGGGACTTGACATACCTGTTGCTTGTGCAATATTGATCACACATTCCTCACAGTGACATAATAGCCAGAAAATACGAAGCCGGCTTGGATTTCCTAGTTGGTTCATAGCCTGAGCAACAACTGTTATAGTATCCAGCGAAGGCATTTCTTCTAAAATAATATTATCTTTTGGGTTATGATTATGTGGTAATTCAATTTTTTTATTCTGCAAAAAATCATCTCCGGTCTGTAATATAAATATATTTTAAAATATATTGTAAAAAAAATCAATACCTGAATAACTCACATCGCCGCCGATGTCACGATTCACGGCTTAAGTCAGCCTAATAAAGTTTTTCTCCGACACCGCCATGCTTTTTTAAGCCTGAACTGCTGACATCATTTACATAGGGCAGCGTGAAACTACAACAAATTTCACACTATTACTGCAAATATCCTTCGCTCTGACTGATTAATTATGTAACATTGCAGATGTGCATACTTTTCTATCAGATATCTGAAAAATATTAAAACTTCATTTATGATTCGTGTTATATTATTAAACCCTGAATTCTGGTTAATATTAAAT
Source organism: uncultured Eubacteriales bacterium (assembly GCA_900320235.1). Taxonomy (GTDB): domain Bacteria; phylum Bacillota; class Clostridia; order Oscillospirales; family Acutalibacteraceae; genus UBA1213. The sequence continues at coordinate 3,075 of ONRO01000113.1, read as the reverse complement.
GTAAATTATTAAAAAATGCTTTATCTCTATCTTGACATTGGAAAATAAAAGTGATATATTATAATTAACGATTAAATAATCGTTTAATCAAAATTAATGAGGTGATATTATGAAAAAAACATATAAAATTGAAGTTGATTGTGCTAATTGCGCAAATAAAATGGAAATTGCAGCTAAAAAAGTTGATGGTGTAAAGGATGCAACTGTAAATTTTATGACCTTAAAGATGAAAGTTGAATTCGAAGACGGCGCAGATACAGAATCAGTAATGGATAATGTATTCAAAGCCTGCAGAAAGATTGAGCCGGATTGTGAGATTTATTATAAATAACTGGAAATAAGCACTCTGTATAATGAGTGCTTATAATTAAAACAAACGATTAAAAGTTTGTTTAATCGAGGTGCTACTATGACTAAAAAACAAAAAAATAATCTTATCAGGATAATCATTACATCTGTTTTTATGATATTATTACTATTCATACCTGCAGCAGGGATAGTAAGATTTGTATTATATCTTATTCCTTATATAATTATAGGATATGATATACTGATCAAAGCTGTAAAGGGAATAATTAATTTTCAGCCATTTGATGAATGCTTTCTGATGAGTATAGCAACAGTAGGAGCAATAACGATTGCTGTTATTACTGACGGTGACTATTTAGAAGCAGTTGCAGTAATGCTGTTTTATCAGATAGGTGAGTGGTTTCAGAGTTATGCAGTTGGTAAAAGCCGTAAGAATATCAGCGAATTAATGGATATTAGACCTGATTATGCCAATATTGAAGAAAATGGTGAATTGGTCAGGGTTGATCCTGATGATATAGAAGTTGGATCAATAATCACAGTTTTGCCTGGAGAAAAGATTCCGATTGACGGAATTGTTGTTGAAGGAACATCTGTTCTCGATACAGCTGCACTTACAGGCGAAAGCATACCGAGGAATGTAAATAAAGGCGATGAGATAATAAGCGGATGTATCAATAAAAGCGGAATGCTTAAAATTGAAACAACCAAAGAATTTGAAGACTCGACTGTTTCAAAAATCCTTGATCTTGTAGAGAATGCAAGTTCAAAAAAATCACGTTCGGAAAACTATATATCAAAATTTGCTTCAGTGTACACACCTATTGTTGTTTTTAGTGCACTTGCACTTGCCGTAATTCCGCCATTAATTAATATAATAATTTTATCAGAGCCTGCATCATGGTTTAATTGGATATACAGGGCTTTGACATTTCTTGTAATCAGCTGTCCGTGTGCACTTGTTATTAGTATACCACTAAGTTTTTTTGCAGGAATAGGTGGAGCAAGCCATGAAGGTGTTCTTATCAAAGGATCAAATTATCTTGAACGACTGTCAAAAGCCGGTGTTATAGTATTTGATAAAACAGGAACATTAACAAAAGGTGTTTTTGAGATAACTGAGATAATACCACAAAATACTTCTGAATATGAATTGATAAAATATGCTGCTGCTGCTGAACAATACTCTAATCATCCGATTGCTCAGTCTATAAAAAAATATGTTGAAAACACGGATCTTCCCATAGCGGAAAATATTCAGGAAGTTGCTGGTCTTGGAATCATGGCAAATATTTCGGGCAGGCAAGTATGTGTGGGAAACAAAAAGCTGATGAAAAATTCAGGTGTAGAAGTTCAGGAAAATGAAACTATCGGAACGATAATTCATGTCTCAGTTGATGGAAAATACTACGGAAAAATAATCATCAGTGATACAATCAAGGAAGGAACCAGAATTGCATTAAACGAGTTGAAAAAAATGGGTATTAAACAGACCGTTATGCTTACCGGAGATAACAAAAAAATAGCAGATCATGTTGCATCTGAAATCGGAATATCATCCGTATACAGTGAATTGCTGCCTTCAGACAAAGTCACAAAAACTGAAGTACTTCTGCAGTCAAAGCAAAAAGAAGAAACACTGGTTTTTGTCGGAGATGGAGTAAACGATGCACCTGTTCTGTCAATTGCAGATATAGGTATTTCTATGGGCGCAATGGGTTCAGATGCCGCAATTGAAGCATCAGATATTGTGTTAATGGATGACGATCCGGGAAAAATCCCGAAAGCTATAAAAATATCAAAAAAATGTATGAGAATAGTTAATCAGAATATTTGGTTTTCAATTGGTGTAAAGATGGTTTGTCTAATACTTGGAGCAGTGGGGCTTGCAAATATGTGGATAGCTGTTTTTGCCGATGTTGGTGTAATGGTTATTGCAGTTCTTAATGCTATCAGGTGTCTGTCTTTGAAAAAAATATAGTCAAGGAAGTGAATTCATGGAAATAAAATATTATGATATCGGAGTAAATTTATTCTGCAAACAGTTCAGTGATCCTGATCTAATAATAAAGAACGCAATAAATGAAGGTGTCAGTTGTATACTCACTGGAAGCGATATGACAGAAAATATGCTTGTCAGTAATTACACAAAAAATCATCTTTGTTTTGGAACAGCTGGAATCCATCCTCATAATGCAGATCAGTTCATAGACGATGATATTATAAAACTCGAAAGTATAATCACTCAGAATCCAAAAATTGTTGCAGTCGGAGAATGCGGACTTGATTATGATAGAATGTTTTCTTCAAAAGCGAATCAGCTTGATTGTTTCAAGAAGCAGATCTCTCTTGCTCAGAAACTAAAAAAACCAATGTTTCTGCATGAACGCTCAGCATTTGAAGATTTGGTGGCATGTTTTAAGGATAAAGAAGATATATGTCAGAGATCTGTCGTACATTGCTTTACCGGGGGCGTGAATGAACTCAGAAAATATCTTGAAATGGGTTTTTTCATTGGAATTACTGGCTGGATATGTGACGACAGGCGAGCAGAGGCATTAAGATCAGCTGTAAAGGAACTGCCTCTTGAAAAGCTTTTGATAGAGACTGATGCTCCATATCTTAAACCAAGGGGAATAAAGGGCCTTGGAAAAATAAATGTCCCGGAAAATATTAAATATATCACAAGAGCTCTTGCTGAACATATGAATAAAAGTGAGGAAGAAATTATTTCAAACGCAAAGAAAAATACTGAAAAATTATTTT
>ONRO01000115.1 GCA_900320235.1 uncultured Eubacteriales bacterium | reverse complement strand
CTCTCCTGCCTGCTCTCCTGTTTACTCTCTGCGGAGGATTCAGTTTTTGAAGATTGCTCAGATGATGATTCATTGCTTATTTCCTTTGAGCTTTCTTCCATGCTGCGCTCAGAGCCGGACTCAGCGCTGCTTTCTGATTTTTCTTCTATGCTGTTTTCAGAGTTTTCCTTTGCATCTGTTTCTTTGCTTTCCTCTGTGCTGTTTTCAGAAACGCTGCTTTCAGCTTTCGTTGAAGCGGAAGATTCAGCAGGCTTTGTTGAGCAGCCTGTGAGCAATGCTGAGATCACAAGAAGACCAAGTATCAGAATTTTACTTTTTTTCATTTCGGGTTTCCTTTCTTTTCACTGGTTATTCTTTCAGAAGCAATATTACATTCTGTTCTTTTAATGTAAAATCCTAAACATCGTACTATTCAGGAAATAATATCAGAAAGAATAGCATTTGATCCAACACATTCATTATTATATCATACTATTCTTTTATTAACAAGTGCCGGAGTAGACCATTTGCTTTTGTTCCGGAGAAAAAATATTCTTATTTTTATTTTTTGTTGACCTTTCGGAGTCAACTTTTCTTGTTTTCAGAGGGTATGTTGAAAGGAGGTTGAGGCTGTTGAAAAGAAATGACGCGCTCAGCGCTAAGGAAAGACGCTTCTGCAGCTTCTATATCAGCAGCGGCGATTTCAGGGAGGCGGCTGCTCTTGCAGGTTTTGCTGATCCTGTTAAGGACGGCGCTGCTTTGCTTACTAAGGATAAGATCAATCTTGAGATCGAAAGGCTGTATCAGACAAGGTCAGAAAACTGCCGCAGACAGGCCCGTGCAGGCTATGAAAGACTTGCTTTCGGGAATGTTTCGGATGCTGTCAGACTTATGTTCGCTCAGGATCCGGATGCAGAACAGCTAAGGGGACTCGATCTTTTCAATGTGGCTGAAATAAAGCGTCCTAAGGACGGTGCGCTTGAAATCAGATTCTTCGACAGGATCAAGGCTCTTGAAAAGCTTGAGTCTGCCGGAACAGAGGAAAAAAACAGGGTGTCTGATTTTTACACTGCTCTTGTCGGCAGTATAGCAGATAATTCCGGTGAACAGGAGAGCAGTATATGAAATTTTCTGCATTTTCTGAAAAACAACTGAAGGTTCTCAGGTGGTGGTGCGGTGGGAAAGGGTATGACGGAATTATATGTGACGGTGCGGTCAGAAGCGGTAAAACTCTTTGTATGAGTGTTTCCTTTGTCAGCTGGGCAATGGCTTCCTTCAGCGGAAAAAGCTTTGCTGTTTGCGGTAAAACTATCAGATCAGTCAAGCGTAATGTTATTCTTCCGCTTATCGATGTCCTTTGCGGACTTGGCTTTGAGGTCTGTGACAGACTTTCTTCAAATTATATGGAGGTCATCGCAGCCGGCAGAAAGAATACTTTCTATATGTTCGGCGGAAGAGACGAGAGTTCTGCCTCTCTTATTCAGGGAATGACACTTTGCGGTGTGCTTTTTGATGAGGCTGCTCTTATGCCGAGATCGTTCGTTGAACAGGCTGTTGCAAGATGCTCTGTTGAAGGTTCCAAGCTCTGGTTCAACTGCAATCCTGAATATCCTCAGCATTGGTTCAACAGGGAATGGGTACGCAAAACCAGGGAAAAAAACCTGTACTATATCCATTTTACAATGGAGGATAATCCCTCTCTCTCTGACAGAATGCTTGCAAGATACAGGAAAATGTATTCCGGCAGCTTTTATCAGAGATATGTCCTTGGAAAATGGGTCGCTTCAGAGGGACTTGTCTATCCTTTTATGTCTGATGAAAAAATGCTTTTTGATGTTCCGTCGGGAGGCTTTGATGATTATGTCATCTCCTGTGATTACGGTACGGTCAATCCTTCCTCGTTCGGTCTGTGGGGGCTTTACAGCGGATGCTGGTACAGAATAGATGAATATTATTATGATTCAAGAAAACAGGGAAGCTCAAAAACTGATGAGGAGCATTATCAGGGACTTTGCAGTCTTGCCGGAAACAGGGAAATCAGCCGTGTGATCGTTGATCCGTCGGCGGCAAGCTTTATCGAGGTCATCAGAAGACATGGAAGGTTCAGGGTGATTGCAGCTGTCAACAATGTCATCGATGGTATCAGGCAGGTCAGCACTGCTCTTAAACAGGGGGATATCAGGATCTGCCGCTGCTGCAGTGACTGTATCAGGGAATTCGGCCTTTATCGCTGGGAAAGCAGCGGCAGAGATGCTCCTGTCAAAGAAAACGATCATGCAATGGATGATGTAAGGTATTTTACTGCGACCTATCTTAACAGCAGAGATGATAATATTTTTGCGATCGCTTTTGATCGGGGGGAGGTGAGTTTTTGAGCATTTTCAAACGTAAGAAAAAAGAGGTGCCGGGCTTTGTGCAGACTTCTCAGGGCAGAAGCCTTTACAGTGCATTCGGCAGTTTCAGCAGTGCTTCTCCGCAGGGAAGATGTCAGAGAAAGCTTTACCGCAGTCTGAGGGATGCTGTTCCTGTAATTGATGCGGCGATAAATAAAATAGTGCGTCTTTCAGGCGGCTTTAAGGTCGTATGCGAAGATAAAAAGGCTCAGGTCTGTATTGATGATTTTCTGAAAAATGTCAGGGTCAATGCTGTTTCAAACGGTGTTGAATGCTTTATGTGCAGCTATCTTGATCAGCTGCTTACATATGGTACGGCAGTCGGGGAAATTGTTCCTGACGGAAACGGCGGTATAGCTGCACTATATAACAGCAGTCTTGATGATGTCGAAATTGAAAACGGCGAAAGCCCGCTTGATATCAGAATCAGCAGCTTTGACTGTTCAGGTGTTAAAAATGAAGTGCAGTATCCCGAGCTTATCCTGTGCAGTGCTATTATGCCGGAACCGGGAAAAATTTACGGGACGTCTATCCTCAGCGGACTTCCGTTTGTAACTGATATCCTTCTGAAGATATTCAGTGCTGTCGGTACAAACTGGGAAAGAGTAGGCAATGTCCGCTTTGCTGTGACCTACAAGCCACAGGACAGTGACAGAAGCTTTACAAAGGAAAGAGCAATGATGATCGCGTCTGAATGGGGCAAGGCTATGAAAAGCAGGGAACCGAAGGATTTTATTGCTGTTGGCGATGTCAGCATCAAGGCAATCGGGGCGGATAATCAGATACCTGATTGTGAGATGCCGGTCAGATGCATTACTGAGCAGATCGTTTCCAAGCTTTCTATCCCGCCCTTCCTTCTGGGACTGAACTGGTCGTCAACCGAAAGAATGTCTGCTCAGCAGGCGGATATTCTGACAAGCGAGCTTGAATATTACAGGCGTGTGCTTGATTTTCCGCTGAGAAAAATATGCAGTATGTTTCTCAGGCTTTCAGGCTTTGACACCGGTTTTGATATTGTCTGGGATAATATCAATCTGCAGGATGAGGTGGAGCTTGCAAAGGCAAGACTTTATAATGCACAGGCGCAGAGTCTGGAAAAATCTGATAAGGAGTGAGGATTTGAATAGTAAAAATGATCTTAGGGATGGTGAGCTGGAGCTTATAAATAAGTATACAAGAAGAAGCTTCAGCCAGGATGAGATTTATACCTTCTCTGTCATTCTTTGTGACAATGAAATTGACAGGGATTTTGAACGTTTTTCTGATAAGGCACTTTACGATCTTGAAAAGCTTTTTGTCGGGGTGACAGGTGTGATGGATCATGACCCGAAAAGCAGGAATCAGTCGGCGAGAATTTTTTCATGCTGTGTGGAAGCACCTCAGGGCAGGACTACCTCTGACGGCAGGGATTATCTTCGTCTTTTGGCAAGAGCTTATGTCCCTGTCGCTCAGTGCAGCAGGGATCTGATCACTATGATCGACAGCGGTATTAAAAAAGAAGTCAGTGTCGGCTGTTCCGTGAGGAAAAGAATCTGCTCGGTATGCGGAGGTAACAATGATATCTGCGGACATATCAGGGGCAGAGATTATGACGGTCTGAAATGCTGCGCTATTCTCGATGAACCGACAGATGCCTATGAATGGTCGTTTGTGGCTGTTCCGGCACAGAGGGCTGCCGGTGTGACAAAAAACTATGAAAAAGGAGTAATGAATATGGATATTGAAAAAAGACTCTCTGAGGGAGGCGAGCTGACCTTTTCTCCGGATGAAGTCAGAATGCTTTCTGAAAGACTCCGTACTCTCAGCGAAAAGGCTGCGGACGGTGAGGCTTACAGAAGAAAACTTGAAACCGATATCAGCAAGGCAGCGGCTGTTGCACTGCCGGAACTTAAAAAGGATACTCTCGGTTTTATTACATCAAAAATGAGCGCTGTGCAGCTTGAAGAGCTTTGCAGCGTGCTTGGTAAAAAGGCGGCTTCTGTTATGCCGCTGCGACCGCAGATCTTTTCATCAGCTGCGGCAGGAAAAACTGATAACAGTGAATTCAAAAATATCTGAGGAGGACTTTTATTATGAATGTATGCTTTAACGGTTATGGTGAGAATGTTCTTACCTTTGAAACAAACGGTGAGATCGCTGCGGGTGATCCTGTAATGATCACCGGAAACGGAGTTGTTCAGAAGGCAAACGGTGATTTCTGCGGAATCTGTGTTTCAGTCAGAAACGGCTTTGCTTCTGTGCAGCTTGACGGCTTTGCAAGAGTGGGTTACTCTGTTTTGCCGGAAGTCGGTTTCTGCAAGCTTTCTGCTGAGGCTGGAAAGATCAAGGCTGACAATTCAAACGGCAGGGAATTCCTTGTTGTTGATGTGGATACCGCTGCGCAGACTGCAGGTATCATTCTTTGATCACAATTTTATTTATTCAGAAAAGGAGATTTATTTAATATGGCATATTTTGACAATATAAAACTTGAAAAGGGTATGTATACCGGTGCGTCATGTTCTTTTACAGATGTTCTTGAGCATCTTGACCCTTCTGAAAATTACAGGAATACCGAGCTTGAGGGACTTGACGCATATCAGCGTCAGCTCAAGCGCTTTGATATCAAGGTCGGCGGTCCCGGCTCCGATACGGTGAGCAAATTCTTTCAGACAAGCGACAGCGCAGCGCTTTTTCCTGAATATGTTTCACGAGCTGTAAAGCAGGGTATGGAAAGAGCTGATATCCTTCCGGATATCATTGCTGCAAAGACTGTTATCGATGGTATGGATTACCGCTCTGTCGTTTCTGTCCCGAGCGAGGATGATAAGTCGCTCAAGCCTGTATCTGAGGGTGCTTACCTTCCGCAGACTAAGATCAGGGCAGGAGATCATCTTGTCAAGCTGCAGAAAAGAGGCAGAATGCTTGTTGCTTCATATGAAGCTGTTAAATTCCAGAAGCTCGATCTCTTTACTGTGACACTCAGACAGATCGGTGCATATATCGCAAGGCAGCAGCTCAATGACGCTGTCAACGTGCTTATCAGCGGTGACGGCAGCAGCGGTGCGGCTCAGACGGTCAGTACTGCTGTCAGCGGCAGTGTTTCCTATGATGATCTTGTCAAGCTCTGGGCTGAGCTTTCTCCCTATGAGCTTAATACACTGCTTGCTCCCACAGATGGTATGAAAAAGCTTCTTGGCATGACCGAAATGAAGGATTCTGTGGCTGGCCTTAATTTCCATTCAACCGGCAGAATGATCACTCCTCTCGGTGCAAATCTTCTGCATACGCCGGGTATGACCGGGGACAGAATTATCGGTCTTGACAAGAACTGTGCCCTTGAAATGGTGCAGTCGGGCGGTATCATTACAGATCACGACAAGCTTATCGACAGACAGCTTGAAAGAGCTTCGATCAGCTGTATCACTGGCTTTGCAAAGATCTTCCCTGATTCTGCAAAGGTGCTTACATACTGAGGAGGAATGACGGTTGGATATTGAAAAGATCATGGATATATTCTGCCGTCTGTCAGGACTCGGACAGGAATCTGCAATTGCTTACAGAAGCTTTTGCGAAACTGCTGCTGATTATGTAGGCTTCAGACTGTCCGACAAAGTCAATATGCATATCTGCGGCGGCAGAGCTGAATATGCCGCTGCAGCTCTGGCTTATTACAGGTATACCCTTGCTGTCCTGACCGATGGTAATGCAAGCGAGGTGAAAATAGGCGATATTACGGTGAAGTCGGTCGGAATGGATGCTGTCGATGCGGCTGAAAAGCTGTGCAGAGATGCATTCGACAGACTTCAGGACTGCCTTGAGGATAACAGCTTTGTTTTTAAGGGAGTGTGAACTTATGACTTTGAATATTCCGAAGCTTTTTGAAAAATATGGCGTCAGGCTGACAATTGTTAAGGAAGGAACTGCAGTTTCGGGATATGGCCTTATTATTTCTTCAAGGGACAGACATAAATCTGACGGCGGGGTCGCTCATCTTGGCGATGCCTTGAGCGATCCTTACTGTTACTATATATACTGTGTGTCAGATCTGTTGAAAAATACGGTCAGGGGCGATACTGTCAGCGATGGTGAAAATGAATACTATGTATTATGGAAGGATGAATTCAGAAGTATCTGGGGAAATTATATCAAAGCCTGTGTAAGACAGGTCAGACCGGGGGTGTGATTTTATGAGTTATGCTGATACTCTTGCCGCAAAGGTCAGACTTATCGCTCAGGAAAATGGCTTTGATGTTATCTTTGGCGGCGGAATCCATGAGCTCCCATTTCCGCTTGACAAGACCTTTGTGCTGATTTCTGTCAAAAAGGACTGTCAGGAATTTCTTCTTGGCGCTGAAAATCCGGTTGTTATTGAAATGATCTGTTTTACTGTTCTTTCTGCAGAAACTTCAGGCGCAGCTGTCTGTCTGGATGCTTCACAGAGACTTTGCAACGGAATTATTGATTCTGATAACGAAAAAATGATAACAGGTATTTCATCAGCAGGCTGCAGCTTCAATAAAGAGCTGCTTTGCTATGAAACACAGGTAAGCGTAGGAATAAGAGCGCAGATGCGGAGGTGAGCTTATTATTAATTCTGAAAAATGTGTTTGTGCAAGAGATGTTATTATCGCTGTTAATGAAAGCAGGGTGATGCAGGCAAAAAAGCTTGAAATCAGAAGGCTCTCTGAAGTGAAGGAGGTCAGAACGTGTTTCAGCGCCAGGCCTTCTGCACTTTGCAGAAAAAATATTTCATACAAGGTCATGCTTGAAGGTATCAGGTTCTTGAAGCCTTTTGCAAACTGCAATTTTGCTGATCTTGATAATTTTACACTTGAAGCTTCTGTTGACGGCAGAAAAATTTCTCTTTTTGGCTGTATGTGGGAGGATTTTCTTGCTGCCGCAGATGAAAAGAGCTTTTGTGAGCATATTTCTGCAAGGGCAGTCAGAATGATAACGGAGGAAACGGAATGACTGATTATGATAAAGATCTGGAATTGATATCTGATTTGCGTGAAGATATGAATGAATTTGAAATAACCGAAAGAATATCCGAGCTGATCAGAAATGATTTGCTCAGATATGAAAGAGAATTAGCTGTTGAGGAGGAATTGCAATGAACTGTGACGGAATGATGAGCTTCGGCGATTTTGTTTTTCCTCTTAACCCTTCGATCATCAGGATACACAATGAAAACAGGATCAGCAGCGCATTGACTTCTGACGGCATCACTGATGTATCTCTTATCGGCGCAAAGCCTGTTGTTATCAGCGGCAGCGGCTGTTTTCCGGGGAATAACTGCGTCGCGGTTTATGAAAAGCTGAGGGCAAAGCTGGGAAATGCTGCTGTGCTTTATCTTCCTGCACAAAAGCCGCTTTTTGCTGTCCTTAAAAAGCTTGAACTCGTTTGTGACGATACGGAAAATGCTGTCAGCTATTCTTTTGAATTTGTCGGTTGCAGAAAAAACAATGCGGATGGGCTGAGAAGGGTGATTTTCGGAGATGATGAATCTACGCTATGGGATTATTCTTTCAGATTCGGGTTGAATATTGATACTCTTGTCAGGCTTAATCCGCATATCAGAAGACCTGATCTGCCTGTGAAAGGAGATGAAAGAGTCAATCTATGTTGAAAATACTGATACGCAGTAAGTCGGGAAGAATTATTGAAGAATTATCTCCTCTGATCATGCGATTCCTTAGCTCTGAAGATGCTCCCGCTGATTCCTTATATGCAAGGTTTGAGCGGCGCGGAAAAACGGCAGATTTTTTTTCATGCAGTGCCGAACTTGACGGAGATGCATTGTTCTGCGGTATTATCGACGAGCTGACAGAATATACCGGCGAAACAGGCAGCTATCTTGAGATCAGGGCAAGAACAATAGAAGCTCTGCTGCTTGACAATGAGGCAAAGCCGCAGAGCTACTGTCTGCCGTCATTTGATCTTATATTTGAAAAGCATTTCCGCCCGCTTGGCTTTAGCTCGTTTATCGGTCCGGCAAATGCTTTCAACGGGGAACTTAATATTACAAAGGGTATGAGTGAATGGAAGGTCCTGGAGGAATTCTGCAGGTCTTTTACAGGAACAAAACCCTGTGTTACCAATGACGGAGTAATAGATATCAGCGGAGATAACAGTCCGCAGATAATACATATCGGAAAAAGCAGGATTATCTCTGTTGAACGAAAGCTTAAAAAAAGTATGATCGTATCTGATATCTATGTGAGGACCTGTAATTCCGGCGGATATGATCTTCATCTCAGCTCGGATTATGCTGAAAAACTCGGTACAAAAAGGGTGAGGTATTATAATGCTGTCGGCAGCAGGAAAATAAGCTTCGATGAGATAACTCAGATGCTGAAGAAGGCTGCTGATAAAGCAGGAAGTCTCACTCTTGAATGTACAGGCGCTGTCAGAGCAAAAGCCGGAGATATCGTGATCCCTGAGGGTGAAACGGACAGGTTTTATGTCAGGGAAATTTGTATTACAGCCGGTGAAAACGGCATCAGAACAAAAATAACTGCGGGGGTGAAAATGAATGTGGCTTAGCAGGAATATCAGAAGAAGAAAAAGCGCCTCTGTTGCAGAAACAGCGGCTTCTGACAATGGTATAGATACGAGGGTATCTGCTGTTTCTGCACAGGGAAAGGGTCAGTGTGAGATAGTGAATCCTCCCGGGATAATCAGCGTCCCGGGAAAAAATAATAATCTGGTGATCATTCCGGCTGACGGCAGACAGATGTGTATAGGTGTCAGGGTGCCTTACTATGAAAATAATATTGAACCGGGTGAGGTGCTTATCATGTCTGACGGAGGTGCTTCTATCAGGCTTGCTAATGATGGGAATGTTTATATCAACGGCAGGGAGGTGTGAGTATGGATATGACTGACCTCAAGGATATCAGGAGAAAGCTTTATATCTCTGTAAAGGCTCACAGGGGCGGTTTTATTTTCAACAGGCATCTCGGAAGTAATGTTTATCTGAAAGATAACAGCGGTATGAATATTACCGGTCTGCTCAGAGATGCAATTGGTGCTTTCCCTTTCTGTGAGCTGAAAGAGATTTCCGGGGATCATATTATTGTCGATGTTGGCGGCAGGGATTATCTGATAAGTGGTATTCCGGGAAATAATGAATCATAGCTTTCTGCTTATGGTTTAACGAATATGTGAGAGTGCTGGAAATCTGCATGGATAAGGAGGAAAAGAATGCAGGATTATAATGAAATTCTTGAAAATATGAAGGATAAATACTTTGAAATCAGAGGGTCGGATCCCGATGAGGAATGTGACTCCGGAATACTGCTTCGTCTGATGGCAGGAGAGGTGTATTCTCTTGAGGCTTATGCTGACTGGCTGAAGGCGGCTATGTTTGTGTCAAGTGCACACGGAGAAGCGCTTGATCATCATGCAGCTCAGAGAGGATTAGAAAGAAAAACAGGCAGTAAGGCATCTGGTACGGTTCGTGTTTCAGTGGATGTTCCTCTTGAATATGATGTCGTTATACCACAGGGAACTGTGTTTACTACGAGCGACGGACAGCTGTATTACGAAAGTGTTTCACAGGCATCTATTCTGAGCGGTACGGGCAGCACATTCGTTGAAGTAAATGCTCGTTACAGCGGGGGAAGATATAATGTCGCAGCTGATACAGTTACTACTGTTGTTACATATTTTTCAAGCGGCATAAGCGTTACGAATTCATCTGCCTTTACAGGCGGAACTGATGACGAAACAGATGAACAGCTCAGAGAAAGAATAATCAGATCATACAGAGAGCTTTCAAATGGTATGAACAAGGCATATTATCAGAAGCTTGCAGAGAGTATAAATGATGTATGGTCTGCAAATGTGTCAGATTCTCAGGGGTCACAGATGAATGTCTATGTCTCAGGAAAAGGAAATAATGTCAGCACATCTGTATTATTACAGGTCAGGGAACTTCTCGAGAAATATCGTATTCCGGGGATCACGATTACCGTTTTGAATGCTACACCCTCGTATAAAAACATTACTGTTAATATTCAGGTTAAAAACGGATATGCTGTGTCGGAGGTTACCGAAAGGGTCGCACAGGAAATACGGGGTTACTTCTCTGAAATGCGTGTCGGTGAATCTTTTATTGCTGCTGAACTTGGAGCAAGAATCATCTCAGCAGAAGGCGTACTGAATTACAGCTTTACGAATCTTACTGATAATACTGCTTCTGATATGACAGTGTTCAGAGCAGGTACTGTCACGGTAAATGAGGTGGTCTGAATATGAATTATCCGCAGATGTTCAATGATCTTTCAAATAAACTAAGAAATTCCGGAATTTATGATAATGACAGCGAAAGCGTGGTATATGCTCTGCTTTATTCATTTTCAGAAGCCCTCGGCAGGATTCTGGATGAACTGAACCTTGTTTACAGGGAAATGTTTGTTCAGACCGCGCGTACAGATGGTCTTTCTGAATATATGAATCTTGTGTCTGTTATTTTTCCTGATGACAGTATTGCCGGAAAAAGAAAAAGTATCATAACGGCGCTTTCATTCAATAATGAAAACGGAGCCGATATGATACGCAGCAATTTTTCTGATCTGTACAATATTGACGCTGATGTAAGTGAAGGCAGCGGCAGTGTTATTGTCACAGTGAATCAGAATCTGACAAGCGAACAGGAAAATCTGATCAGGGAGCATATGTCCTCTATGATGCCTGTTACAACAACTCTTGATTTCAGAACGTGAAAAAAGGCTGTCTGCCGTAAAAAGCAGACAGCCTGATTCTTTTGGTTATGTTGACTTAAAAAGGATTAGTCCTTAGATGTAGCCTTCTTAGTCATAACAACAGCTGTACCAAGTGATGCAAGTACAACAGCTACGAGAGCAATTGCAGATGTTGTGTCACCAGTAGCAGGTGTGGTAGCAGCTTCTGATGTGCCTGCAGGTGTTGTAGCTGCAGGTGTTGTATCAGCAGGTGTTG
>ONRO01000035.1 GCA_900320235.1 uncultured Eubacteriales bacterium | reverse complement strand
GGGCGGCACAGAGCCTGTGCTCCCTTTATAATCAGATTTTTCAACAGATTTAGTCTATCCGGAAAAAGCAGTTTATTTATCCTGTCGGGGTTTCCCGACCTCTTCAAAAACAGTCCACTGAACTGTTTTTGAATTCACCCCTTGCCGAGGGATTTCAGTCAGGGGATTTCGCCGTACCCCAAGGGCACTTCCTTCGGGCGACTACGGTCGGTGCTGCTGCTTCGCAGCGGTGTTCACTGAACACCCGCACCTCCATGGCCCCCGCAGCCTTGTAAAGGCTGGCGAAACTTTTATAAATCGCTCACCACCAAATCATCTTCTGTATGAAAAATCATTTCCCGTTGAGCTTTATCAGCTCAAAAAGTATATTCATTGCCTCCATGGGAGTGAGCTTGTTGATGTCTATCTCGTGCAGCCGCTTTTCAATTGGGGTCTCTTCCCTGACAAGACTCATCTGTATCTCTTCCTTCGGCTGTGCTTTACTTTTCACCTTCTCCTTCGGTGTGTCACTTTCAAGCTTTCTCAGTATCTTCTTCGCACGCTCAATAACACTGTCGGGCAGTCCTGCAAGCTTTGCAACTTCTACACCATAAGACTCATCCGCCGCTCCTCTGATTATCCTCCTCAGAAAAGTTATATCGTCCCCATGCTTTATCGCTGCAATGTTGTAGTTTTTCACACCCTTCATCTTGTCCTCTAAAACAGTAAGCTCGTGATAATGCGTTGCAAATAGTGTTTTTGCTCCAAGCTTTTTGCTGTCTGCTACATATTCAAGAACCGCCCTTGCAATACTCATTCCATCATAGGTCGAGGTTCCTCTGCCTATTTCATCAAGTATGAGCAGACTGTTTTTTGTCGCCTTTTTCAGAATATATGCAACCTCATTCATCTCAACCATAAAGGTGGACTGTCCTGTTGAAAGATCATCTGATGCGCCTATTCTCGTGAATACGCTGTCAACAACAGATATCTCTGCACTTTTTGCCGGAACAAAGCTGCCTGTCTGCGCCATGAGTACTATAAGTGCTGTCTGACGCATGTATGTCGATTTACCTGACATATTGGGGCCTGTTATGATCGCTGCCCTGTTTTCTCCCGGGTCAAGCTCTGTATCATTCGGTACAAACTGTACATTATCCATCAGCTTTTCAACAACAGGATGTCTGCCGTCTTTTATCCTTATCGCACCGTCATTCGTTATTACCGGACAGCAGTAATTATTGTCTGCCGCCGCCTGTGCAAGAGAGGCGATTACATCCAGCTGTGCTGCTGCGGCTGCAGTTTCGGATATC
Source organism: uncultured Eubacteriales bacterium (assembly GCA_900320235.1). Classification (GTDB taxonomy): domain Bacteria; phylum Bacillota; class Clostridia; order Oscillospirales; family Acutalibacteraceae; genus UBA1213. Next base: position 2,290 of record ONRO01000035.1, on the reverse strand, counting down.
CTGTCAGCTGCAGCTGCAACAGTTTTTCTTATCTTTTCAAATATTGCATATTCAAGCTCGTTTGCCCTGTCCTTTGCTCCGAGAATACGGCGCTCAAGATTTTTCAGCTCTTCAGTAATATACCTTTCACCGTTTGTCAGAGTCTGTTTTCTTATATATGTATCGGGAACCATGCTCTTATATGAATTCGTTACTTCAAGATAATAGCCGAATACCCTGTTATATCCGATTTTTAGCTTTGGTATGCCTGTTTTTTCACGCTCTCTTGCTTCGATCTTCGCCATATGCTCGCTGCCGCCGTTCATATCATCACGAAGCTCATCAAGTTCATCGGAGCAGCCTTCCCTTATCATTCCACCCTCACGAACTGAAAACGGCGGATCCTCGTCTATTGAGTTTTCAATAAGTTCCACAATGTCCTCAAGCAGATCAAGCTTTCCGAATAGCTCTGAAATCAGACTGCTTTGTGCGCCGGAAATGCTCCTTTTGATATCCGGAAGATGATGAAGTGTCTGGCTCATTGAGCGAAGCTCCCTTGCATTTGCTGAACCATAGACTACTCTTGTGATAACACGCTGGATATCATACATTCCCGAAAGAGCATCACGAAGCTCAGTACGCATACGGACATTGTCGTAAAGCTCTGAAACAGCTGCCTGACGGCGTGTTATTCTGCCGATGCTGACAAGCGGCTTTTCAATATAGCTTTTAATAAGCCTTTTGCCCATTGAAGTTTTTGTCTTGTCAAGAACTGCCAGCAACGAAGCATTTTTATTTTTGCTGTTAAGCGGCTCTGTCAGCTCGAGATTGCGGCGTGTATTATAATCAAGATGAACATACTGCTCACCGCTGTACACTTCGATCTCTGATATTCTTTGCAGACCGCCCTTCTGGGTTCTTGAAAGATACAAAAGCAGCGCTCCTACCGCTGAAACTGCCGTTGGCTTTTCATCAATGCCAAGCTGCGCGGGTGTTCGTCCGCCGAACTGTTTTTTTATTCTTTCACAGGCATCACTGTATGAAAAATCCTCATCATCAAGACAATTTACACAGGCTGATAGCTTATCCTTTATAAAAGCACCGAGAGAGGTGAATTTCACTGTATCACCGCCGATAATCAGCTCACTCGGAGAATATTTCAGAAGCTCATCCTTGATAAAGCTTTCAGTGTCGTCACTTTCCGCAGCTGTTGCAAAAAGTTCACCTGTTGAAACATCACAGAAAGCAAGACCTGTCTGTGCATTTTTTGTAAACACCGAGGCAAGAAAATTATTGCTGCCCTCAACAAGCATGCTCTGCTCCATGACGGTTCCGGGCGTTATTACACGGATAACATCACGTCTTACAAGTTTTTTTGTTTTTGACGGATCCTCTGTCTGCTCGCATACTGCCACTTTATAGCCTTTTGTGATCAGCCTTGCAGCATATGTTTCATAACTATGGAATGGTACGCCGCACATTGGTGCTCGTTCCTTCATTCCGCATTCTTTTCCTGTCAATGTAAGTTCAAGCTCCCTTGACGCAGTTTTTGCATCATCAAAGAACATTTCATAAAAATCACCGACACGAAAAAATACTATCGCATCCTTATATTGTTCCTTTATGCCCAGATACTGCTGCATAAGCGGTGACAGGGCTTCCTGCTTTTCCTTCATTTTCTTTTCTCCTGTTCATTAAACGGCATTCTCCTGTAAACAGTGTTCAAAGTCAGTGACTCAGCCGCATCCGCCGCAGGTGCCGCAGCTTCCTGTGCAGGACGGCAGATAATCAGTTGTATCGGGATCTTCACCTTCTGAGCACTGTTTTATTATTGCTGTGATACGCGCCATAAGAACATCATATGCATCTTTTGCATCGTTATAATTTATCATTCTTTCATTCGTCATGATCTTTGCATATACCTTGCGCATATTTTCATTGAGTTTTCTTATCTGTTCATTATCCCTGTCTTTTTCGTCCTTTGAAGTTTCGCGGTCAATATCGTTACGGATATTGCTGAAATCCTCGATCAGCTTCTGAAGCTCCTGATCATCATCAGCCGCCTGTTTTGCCATCTGATATGCAATATACGCTTCTTCCTTCTGAAGCTGTCTGCCGACTTCTCTTGTAAGTGCTATAATATCCTTATTTTCCATAAACTAAAACTCCTTTTATTCATTTTCGGCTGTTCGCTGTCATCCCATACGAAAAGCCTTCACTTTCATGTTTTCTTTACCGTTTTCACAGCACACAAACATTTATACATAATATATTTTATCAAAAAACCCCTCCCATGTCAAACCACCGGAGT
>ONRO01000093.1 GCA_900320235.1 uncultured Eubacteriales bacterium | reverse complement strand
GTGTAATTGGCTAAAATACAATGGATGACCTGAAATAAATCTTAAAGACTATACGTTTGGGTAGTTAATATCAGGGAAAATGCGCAGAAAAATATCATATGCTGATAATTATGAAATATGTAAATGCATGAAAAAAGAATCAGCATAACATTAATTTACCTGTCAGATCAAACATTTATTCATATTTATCATATAATAGTATAAGAAACACAGAGCATCAGAAAAGTTGCTTTCGTCGGTGAGAATAAATAATCTTCAAAAAGCCTGATAAAAAAGCTTGACAAATAAAAAAAGATGTGAGATAATACGTTGTGTAATAACCTACTAAGCACATAGGTAAACTAAATAATACAACAAAGGTGATCTTATTATGAACAGAATGAACTCCATGAAACGATGTTGATGCCGGATATCATAAGCAGTCTGTGACGGTATTCTGAAAATTCACAGCGAATACAATAATAACTAATTGATCCTGGAGAGAAGAAAATATGAAAACCTATAAAAAGATTACAGACCTCATCGGCAAAACACCGCTGCTTGAGCTTGAGTCGATCGAGGAAAAAACAGGAGCTTCTGTTTTCGGAAAGCTTGAATATTTCAATCCGGCAGGAAGCGTCAAGGACAGGATAGCAAAGGCTATGATAGATGATGCAGAGGCAAAGGGTATACTGGGACCGGATTCTGTCATCATTGAGCCGACAAGCGGAAATACAGGTATCGGACTTGCAGCAGTAGCAGCAGCAAGAGGATATCAGATTATCCTGACAATGCCTGAAACAATGAGCATTGAGCGCAGAAATCTGCTAAAAGCATACGGAGCAAAGGTAGTACTGACGCAGGGTGTAAAGGGAATGAAGGGAGCAATAGAAAAAGCTCAGGAGCTTGCAGCAGCAAACGAAAAAAGCTTTATTCCGAGTCAGTTTACAAACAGTGCAAATCCAAAGGTCCATTATGATACGACAGGTCCTGAAATCTGGGATGATACCGATGGAAAAGTCGATATTGTCGTTGCAGGAGCAGGAACAGGAGGAACGATCTCCGGTGTGGGAGAGTTTCTGAAGGAGAAAAAGCCGGATGTAAAGGTAGTTGCAGTTGAACCGGCAGGCTCGGCAGTGCTTTCGGGTGAAAAGCCCGGACCGCATAAGATTCAGGGAATAGGAGCAGGCTTTGTTCCTGAAACCTTGAATACAGATATCTATGATGAAGTAATAAAGGTGACAAATGAGGACGCTTTTGAAACAGGCAGGATACTTGCCAAAAAAGAAGGTCTGCTTGTAGGAATATCGTCAGGAGCGGCGGTATGGGCAGCACAGCAGCTTGCAAAACGTCCGGAAAATAAGGGTAAAGTGATCGTAGCGATACTCCCCGATACAGGTGAGAGGTATTTGTCTACACCGATGTTTACAGGATAAGAGGTAATTGATATGAAAACACGCAGCAATGAAATTTTCAATATCGTAAAGGCTGAAAGCAGAGAAAATGCTTTCGGCGGCATTGCTGCGCCCTCAGTCTGCTGTTGTATGTGTTGTACAGATACAGGCGGCTTAAGGAAATATTGAATCCTGGAGGAAAATATATCCACTGAAATGCCGTCTGACTGTTTCCAAGCAGTACAGACGGCATTACTGCGTAAAGGAGTATTTATTATGATAGCAGCACAGGAAAGCATTACGGCAAAATTATGTTCCTTTGCCCGTGCCTACCATTCAAATACAGGGCATAAAAAGATATTTGACGATTATCTTGCATATGACCTGATGGGCAGGGACGAATTTGAAAGGATAGGCCAGCTTATACAGAATGATTTTGAAACAGAAAAAGCAGACAGGAATTCGGGCTTTGATCCGGAGCTGATCTCAGAAAAGCTTGACCGGTATATAACACCGATACCGATCTCAAGAATAGCCTTTGCCGAGAAAAAGCTCAGACAGTTTGCCGCAGAATACGGAGAATGTCAGTATGTCATCTGCGGGGCAGGAATGGATACATTTGCATTCCGGAATGATAACCCGGATATCAGGATATTTGAGCTTGATCATCCCGATACAGGCAGATATAAGCGTGAAAGAATACATCAGCTTGAATGGAATATTCCGGGGAATCTGACCTTTGTTTCGGTAGATTTTTCAAAGGACGATATGAGTGAGGAGCTTCTGCGAGCCGGCTTCGATCCGGAGAAACCGTCATTTTTTGCGATACTGGGAGTATCATATTATCTGAAGCTGTCGGTTTTTGAACAGACGATAAAAAAGATCGGAGAGCTGAGCAGACCGCCGTGTAAAATAGTATTTGATTATCCGGATGAAACGACTCTGAAAAACCAGAGTACAGAGCGCGTGCAGACACTTGCAGATATAACAGAAAAGCTCGGAGAAAAAATGCTTCACGGTTATTCATTTGATGAAATAAAAGAAGCACTAAAAAATCATGGCTTTGACGTTGAAGAACATGAAACGCCTGTGATAATACAGCAGAGATATTTCAGGAACAGTAATATAAAAGCATTTGAAAACATCAATTTTATTCTTGCTTCAAATGACGTATGATAATTTGACAGAGAAAAAAGGAGAGAGTAAAATGGAAGAATATATCTTTACATCAGAATCAGTAACAAAAGGACATCCCGATAAGGTCTGCGATATGATCTCGGATTCAATACTTGACGCATATCTCAGAGGTGATAAGAATTCCCGTGTTGCAGTTGAAACAGTGGTCAAGAACAATACAGTGATACTTGCCGGAGAGGTTTCCTCAAAGGCTGATGTTGATATAGAAAAAACAGTAAGACAGACAATAAATAATATAGGCTATAACCGTCCGGAGCTTGGCTTTGACGGTCATTCAGCAAAAATCATTCAGCTTATCGACAAACAGTCTCCCGATATTGCACAGGGTGTTGATGAAGCACTTGAGGTCAGGGGAGAAAAAGAAGAAGATCTCGGTGCCGGGGATCAGGGCATGATGTTCGGCTATGCAGTGAATGAAACACAGGAGCTTATGCCGCTTGCGATCTCGCTTGCACATAAGCTTTCAAAGAAGCTGACCGAGGTGAGGGAAAACGGAACGCTTCCGTATCTCAGACCTGACGGAAAGACACAGGTTTCTGTAAAATACGAGGACGGAATACCTGTCGGTATCGACACGGTGCTTATTTCTACCCAGCATGACCCGGATGTTGCTCAGGAGCAGATCAGGGAAGATCTTATAAAATATGTAATAACACCAGTGCTGCCTGAAAAATGGAAAAATGACGGTTTCAGAGTGCTGATAAATCCGACAGGAAGATTTGTCATCGGCGGACCGGTCGGTGACAGCGGACTGACAGGAAGAAAGATAATAGTAGATACCTACGGCGGAGCAGCAGCACACGGCGGCGGAGCATTTTCCGGAAAAGACCCGACAAAGGTAGACAGAAGTGCCGCATATGCAGCAAGATATCTTGCAAAGAATATTGTTTCAGCCGGACTTGCCGATAAGGCGGAAATACAGCTTGCCTATGCAATAGGAGTAGCATCCCCGGTGTCTGTACTTGTTGACACATTCGGAACAGGAAAGGTATCTGATAATATTCTCAGGAAGGCAGTTGAAAATACAGTTGACCTTCGTCCGTCAAAAATAATCGAACGATTTGATCTTCAGAGACCGATCTATTCCGGAACAGCATCCTACGGTCATTTCGGCAGAACAGACCTTGACCTTCCGTGGGAAAAAACAGACCTTGCCGAAGCACTCAACGAATATGTCAGGGAGGCAGTGTAATGAAAAGAATAGCAAGCTTTACAGTAAACCATGATATTCTTGAGCGCGGAATGTATATTTCAAGGATAGACGGAGATGCAGTGACATATGATATCCGCATGAAAAAGCCGAACGCAGGAGATTACCTCGGAAACGGTGAATTACATACAACAGAGCATCTTTTCGCAACATATGCACGCAACAGCAGATACAGTGACTCCGTAATATATGTAGGTCCTATGGGCTGCAGAACAGGCTTTTATCTGATCGTCAGGGATAAGATAACAAATGATGAAGCAATTGAGCTTGTAAAAGAAAGCTTTCGGTTCATAGCAGAATTTGAGGGTGAGATACCGGGCAGTAAAAAAGAGGAATGCGGCAATTACCTTGAGCATGATCTGCCCGCAGCGAAAAAAACAGCAAGGCAGATGCTTGAAATACTTGAAAAAATAACAGAAGCTGATCTCAGCTATAAAACAGCATAAGATCAGACACCAGCGATTTGCTAAGTCCGGGTCCGGCTTTTCAAAGGCTGGCGAGTGGTCCGGGGGGCAGAGCCCTTCTGGGAAGAAAGGAGAAAATAATTATGTCAGAATACAGAAGAATAGAATCCGCACTGATACATGGCGGAATATACGGAGATAAATATACAAAGGCGGTAAACGTACCGATCTATCAGACATCTACATATGAGCAGAGCGGTATCGGAGAGGAGCCGGAGTGGGAATACTCACGCACAGGAAATCCGACAAGAGCAGCTCTTGAGGCACTGATCGCAGAGCTTGAGGGCGGAAAATACGGTTATGCATTCGGTTCAGGAATGGCAGCTATCACAGCAGTTCTGAGCCTGTTCAGAACAGGCGACCGTATACTCATATCAAGTAATGTTTACGGAGGAACCTTCAGGGTTCTTGATAAGGTATTCAGTCACTTCGGGATAACATACTCAATTGAAGATACAACAGACCTTGACGCACTTGAGAAAAGTATAACCGACGATGTAAAGGCAATACTTGTGGAAAGCCCGGCAAATCCGCTTCTTACCGTAACGGATCTGGCAGCGGTGTCACGAATTGCAGCAAATCACGGTATTCTTTCAATAGTTGATAATACCTTTATGACTCCTTATCTGCAAAGACCGCTTGAACTTGGTGCAGATATAGTTATCCACAGCGCAACAAAATACCTCGGCGGCCATAGTGACGTGGTTGCGGGTCTTGTCGTAGTAAAGGAAAAAGAGCTTGCCGACAGAATAGCTTTTATACAGAATTCAACAGGCGGAGTGCTTGGTCCCTTTGACAGCTTCCTTCTTATCAAGGGCATAAAAACTCTGGGTGTACGTCTTGACCGCCATGTGGAAAATGCAGAAAAAGCAGCAGCATTCCTGAGTGAACATAAGGCAGTCAAAAAAGTATACTATCCCGGACTTCCTGATGCACAGGGCTATGAAATCAATAAAAAGCAGGCAAAAAACGGTGGTGCAATGATCTCGTTTGAGCTTTATGAAAACTATGATATCAAAAAATTCTTCAAGTCTCTCAGACTTGTTGCCCTTGCTGAAAGTCTCGGCGGAGTCGAAAGCCTTGTCTGCCATCCTGCAAGCATGACACATGCATCGATCCCTTATGATATCCGTCAGCAGATCGGGATCACAGACGGTCTTATCCGTCTTTCGACCGGTATTGAAAATATTGACGATATACTTGAGGATCTTGCTCAGGCAATAGCAGAAAGTGAGGAATAATTATGGCACTGTTTGATGATATGCAGCAGCTTATCGGCAATACACCTATCGTAAAGCTTAGTCACCTCGGGCTGCCGGAAAACGTCAGCCTTTATGCAAAGCTTGAGCTATTCAATCCTTCCGGCAGCGTAAAGGACAGGATAGGCAAATATATGATCGAGGACGCTGAGAAAAAAGGTATTCTTAAAAAGGGCGGAGTAATAGTTGAGGCAACAGCCGGCAATACTGGTCTTGGCATAGCCTTTGCAGCACTTAACAGAGGCTATCAGATAATATTTGTTGTGCCGACAAAATTTTCATCGGAAAAGCAGACACTTCTGCGTGCCCTCGGCGCAAGAATAATCAATACTCCCCGTGAGGAGGGTATGCTCGGCGCATGGAAAAAGGCAGAGGAGATACGCAGCTCCATTCCCGGCGCAGTTACACTTGAACAGTTCAGGAATCCGGCAAATCCGCTTGCACATTATGAAACAACGGGCAGGGAGATCTATGAAGATCTGGAAGGAAAAATTGATTATCTTGTAGCCGGAGCAGGCAGCGGCGGAACATATTCGGGCGTTGTAAAATATCTCAAGGAAAAGAACGGAAAAGTAGTCGGAGTACTTGCAGATCCGGTAGGCTCTACAATGGGCGGCGGAGAACACGGCGACTATGATATCGAGGGCATAGGAAACGATTTCATAGCAGATACAATGGATATGAGCCTTGTAGATAAGGTCGTGAAAATGACAGATGAAGAAGCCTTTGAGGGTGCAAGGGAGCTTGCGAAAAAAGAGGGAATAATCGCTGGTTCATCCTCAGGCGCAGCGCTCGCCGCAGCAAAAAAACTGATAGCAGACGGCGCAGCCGGCAATATTGTAATAATTCTGCCTGACAGGGGCGACAGATACTTTACCAAAAATCTTTATGAATAAGTGTATCAGAGCCTTGTACACTTTTACAGATAAGCGAGAGGAAAAACTATGACATTACAGCAGATATATTATGCAATAACGATCTCAGAGCAGGGATCATTCAATAAGGCAAGCGAGGTACTGTATATTTCTCAGCCGTCCCTTACAGAATCTGTGAGAGAGCTTGAAAAGGAGCTCGGGATAATAATATTCCACCGCAGCGGAAAGGGAGTGACCCTGACAAGCGACGGAGCGGAATTCATCTCCTATGCAAGAGAGCTTTACCACCAGTACAGAAACATAACAGAAAAATACGGTGAGGGAGGAAAACAGAAAAAGAAATTCGCAGTTTCAACCCAGCATTATTCCTTTGCTGTAAAAAGCTTTGTCGAGCTTGTCAAGAAGATCAGCACAGATGAATATGAATTTGCTATCCGTGAGGTTCGTACACAGAAGGTGATAGACGATGTCAGCAATCTGAAAAGTGAGATAGGCGTGCTGTATCTGAGCGATTTCAATACACCCCTGCTTACAAAGCTTATGAGAACGAACAAGCTTGAATTCCATGAGCTTATCACATGTGATGCATATGTATATCTGTGGAAGGGGCATCCGCTTGCAAAGAAAAAAAGTATACGCTTCGATGAGCTGATCGATTATCCGAGTCTTTCATTTGAACAGGGCGGAAACGGCTCAATGTACTTTGACGAGGAGATCCTGAGCAATAATCACTATCCCCGGACAATAAAGACAACCGACAGGGCATCCATGCTCAACCTGATGGTAGGACTGAACGGCTATACGCTTTGTTCAGGAATAATCTGCGAGGAGCTGAACGGCAGCGATTATACCGCAGTTCCCTTTGAGCCTGATGATGAACATCCCGGCAGCAGAATGAGGATTGGATATATCACAAAAAAGAATATCCGTCTGAGCAGAGTAGGAAGTCTGTATATTGAAGAATTAAAAAAATATCTTGGAGTATGAAATGGAAATAATTGATTTTCACGCACATATCTATCCTGAGAAGATCGCATCAAAGGCAACTGCCGCAACAGGTGATTTTTATAAGATCTCTCCGGCACATACTGGAACAGGAGAGGAGCTTCTGTCAGCCGGAAGAAAAGCCGGAATAACCCGTTATGTGATCCTTCCGGTTGCAACAAGAGCAGATCAGGTCAGAAATATAAATACATTCATATATGACGAAGCAGAAAAACATAAGGAGTTCTACGGCTTCGGCACGATACATCCCGATTGTGAAAACAAGGCAGAGGAAGTGCAGTTCATTATTGATTCCGGACTTCACGGGATAAAGCTGCACCCTGATACACAGCAGTTCAATACAGATGATAAGCGTCTTTATGAAGTCTTTGATATGATAAAGGGAAAGCTGCCTGTTCTGATACACTGCGGTGACAAGCGTTTTGATTATTCTCATCCGCGAAGACTGAAAAAGATAATCAGAGATTTTCCCCGTCTTCAGGTAATTGCAGCTCATCTTGGCGGCTGGTCGCTTTTTGACGAAGCCTATGAGCTTCTCAGGGACACAGACTGCTTCCTTGATATATCCAGTACAATGATGTTTCTGCCGCCCGAAAAGGTGGAAAAATTCATTCACGGCTATGGTGCGGACAGGATACTTTTCGGAACGGATTTTCCGTTGTGGGATCCGGTCAGCGAGGTTGATTCCTTCAGGAAGCTGCACCTCAGCACAGACGAAGCAATGAAAATAGCCTCTCTTAATGCTCTTCAAATACTTGAGGGTTAAGCAAACTCTGATCCACGTTTCCGGGAGCAAATAATTCATCCGGCTCAGCAGCCCTGTTCAAAGCTGCTGAGCCGGAATTATTTTATATACATTCTATGAAACGCAGCAGCTTTGAGATGTATGAAAAGAATTTTGCTGATAAGAATTGCATTAACAATAAAAGTGTAATACCGCAGGGTCAGGGAAAGATCTTTTCAGGATACATGACAGAGCTCAGATATAGGTAAAACCTATTACCTATAATACCTATATGATATTAGACAATTGAAAGAAAGGGTGGTATAATTAACTCAACGAAACGGAAAGGAGTAAACGCCATGACAACCACAGCATTAAACAGAATGTGTATGAATAATTGTATGTGTATGACGCAGAGAGCAGTTTTCTGCGTTAAGGCATGCTGTGCTTTCCGAATGTGACGGGTTGTTCTGCGTTTTACACGGGAAGTCAGCGATGACTTCCTTTTTTGTGTCAAAAAAGTAACGATCCGGAAAATGAGAAAGGAATAACAATATGAAAAACTTAAAAATAACTGCAGCAATATTTGCTGCTGCACTTTGTATATTATCATTTGCAGCCTGTACAAAGTCACAGGGAAATGATTCTTCTGTGACTGAAAAAAGCTCAGCGTCAGCTTCGCATGAAGAGAAAAGCTGCTGTCAAGAAAAGACGGAAAGTCCGGACTGCTGCGAAGGCTCAGAAAGCTCTGACTGCTGTAAAGAAAAGAAAGAACATGACTGCTGCAAAGAAAACAGCAGTGAAAAACCAGACTGCTGTAAAAATGAAGGCTCGGAAAGCTCACAGATCCCGGATTGCTGCGGCGGCTGAATAAAAAACCTGGATAACAATGATTTATGAAAAGGAAAGGATAATTAATATGAAAATAAAAAATACTGCGGCTCTTCTTCTTGCCGCTTCACTCACAGTAGCAGCTCTTGCAGGCTGTAACGACCAGAAATCAGACAATGCATCATCAGCAGATACAAAGGCATCATCTGCCGCATCAGCTGAAAATGCTTCTACAGATGAAAAATCAACCGGGGACGGCAAGCCTGAAAAGACAAGCTTCAATCTCGGACATCTTAATTCAACAGCACATCTTCTCGGCTTTGTAGCAAAGGAAGAGGGCTATTTTGAGGAAGAGGGACTTGATGTAACACTTACACTGTTCTCCTCAGCGGCAGAGCTTTCAAGCGGACTCGAATCAGATAAGCTTGACGTTGCATTTATCGGTTCAGTACCGTCACTGACATTCCAGAGTCAGGGACATGACCTGACTATCTTCGGCGGAGCAATGACAAACGGTCATGGCTATGTAATAAAGCCCCAGTATGTTGAAGGACTGAAGGAATGGGATGTTTCGATCCTCAAGGGAAGAAATGTTGCCTCAGTAAAGAACAGCGTACAGGATGCAGAGCTTCAGATACTCCTCAAGGATAAGGGCATAGAAACAGGTGAAGGCAAGGATAAGGTAAATATAGTTTACTTTGACAGCCAGAAGGACGCATATAATGCTTTGCAGAACGATACGATCGATGCAGTTTCAGCATATTCACCCTATACATCACTTGCAGAAAGTCAGGGCTATAAGATCGTATACCGTTGCTCAGAGGAAGAGATCCTCAAGAACCAGCCCTGCTGCCGTCAGGTAGCTTCAACAGCTGCACTGAAGAAATACCCGAACTCCTATAAAGCTTTTGAAAGAGCACTTATCAAGGCATATAAGTTCACACAGGAAAACAAGGAACAGACAGTAAAGGATGTCAAGAAATATATAGATATCGATGAAAAGCTTATCAATACAGAGGTTTACGGCGGCTACGGCACATCTGTTCCGGATCCTGACAAGAAGGGTACAGCTGCACTGAAGGATTCTATTGTAGAGCTTGGCTATACAGAGGATTACGATATCGACAAGCTTTATAACACAGATATCTATAAGGAAGCACTTGCAGATCTTATCAAGGAAAATCCCGATGATAAGGTTTACGCAGATCTTCAGAAGCATTTCGATGAATTTGAATAATACCGGTATCTTTCCGGCATAAAAAAGCAGAGATGAATGTATATGAGTAAAATAGAGATCAGGAATTTAACAGTTGATTATACCGAAAAGAAAAAAAGCTTCACAGCACTGAGTGACGTAAGCTTTTCGATCGAGGAAGGCGAATTCGTCAGTATCATAGGCTCCAGCGGATGCGGAAAAAGTACGCTTCTCAGTATTCTTGAAGGCATCAACACACCGACACAGGGAGAAATACTAATTGACGGCGAGCCGATAAGGGGCACAGGAACAGACCGCGGAGTAGTATTCCAGCATTATTCACTGTTTCCCTGGATGACGGCAAGAAAGAATGTAGCATTCGGTGTAAAGCAGGTAAACAAAAAGGCAAGCCGTGCAGAGCGGCTGAAAATTGCAGATGAATTTCTTGACAAGGTCGGACTCGGTCAGTTCAAGAATAAATACCCTTCCCAGCTGTCAGGAGGAATGCAGCAGAGGGTAGCAATCGCCAGAGCACTTGCAATGGATACAGATGTTCTTCTGATGGATGAGCCCTTCGGTGCAATAGACGCAAAAAACAGGACCATACTTCAGGAGCTTCTGCTTGAGCTCTGGGAGGGGGACGGAACAGCCGCAAGAAAAACAGTGGTTTTTGTCACCCATGATATAGATGAAGCGATACTTCTTTCGGACAAGATAGTAATGATGACGGCAAATCCCGGACGTGTCTATCAGGAGATAAGAGTTCCCTTTGAACGCCCGAGAAACCGTGGGGAGCTTGTTCAGACACCGCAGTACAATAAATTCAGGAACAGGCTTCTTTCAATGTTTTACAGCGATATTGCGGATAAGATCGGCGGCGAGGAGGTGGTGCTGTAATGACGCTGAAAAAAAGATATTTAAGAGTCGTTCATGCACTGTTTATTGTTTTTTTGCTGATACAGCTTATCCCTGACAGTCTGACGACAGATACAGCTGCTGCATATTCGATATGGTTTGTAGTTGGTGTGGAGGTACTTACACTGATTATTTCGGCTTTTATCAAAAAACCGGTAAGTCTGAATCTCTTTGTTGATATCGTCGGATTTATCTACGGATTGCTTATTGCATGGACGCTTGCAACAGCAAAATTCAATCTTCTGAAGCCGGCATTATTCCCGCCTCCGGGCAGGGTGTTTGCACAGTTCATTGAAGACTATGACAAAATACTTGTTAATATCCAGAGCTCGATCGGCATAATACTTCAGGGTTATCTGCTTGCAATTGCAGTAGCTGTGCCGCTTGGTTTGTTCCTTGGCTGGAGCGCAAGACTGGGCAGCGCAGCGACATATATATCAAAGTTTCTCGGAGCGATACCTCCGATAGTATACATCCCCTATGGAATAGCCCTTCTTCCGACCTTCCGTTCAGTATCAGTTTTCGTAATATTCCTTGCGACCTTCTGGCCTGTACTTGCAGGAACGATGAGCGGAGTAATGAATGTCGAAAAGAAAACGATAGATTCGGCAAAGGTACTGAATGTAGGTCCGTTTACGATGCTGTTTTCGATAATGCTTCCGGCGTCGCTTCAGCAGATATTCATAGGCTGCAATCAGGGTTTGACAGTTTCCTTTGTTCTGCTGACATCGGCAGAGATGATCGGAGCTCAGAGCGGACTCGGCTATTACATAAAGAACTATTCTGATTTCGGTGATTATACAAGAACAATAATCGGACTTATCGTAGTCGGCATAGTGATAGTAATAATATCATTTATTTTCAACAGTATACAGAAATTCCTGCTTCGCTGGAAGCAGTGACAGAGAGGTGTATTTATGAAAGAAATAATCTGGCACGGCAGAGGAGGTCAGGGAGCCTTTACAGCCGCAAGATTGCTCGGAGAAGCCTACGCATTAAGGGATGACAGCTTTGTACTTGCGTTTCCTTCCTTCGGACCGGAACGCAGGGGTGCACCGATCAGGGCATTTACAAAGCTTGACGCCAAGCCGATAGGAAACCGCAGTGAGATCAGAAAAGCTGATTACAGTATTTTTCTTGACGATACCCTTTTCAGTGAGTCCGCATTTGACGAGCTGAAAGAGGGAGGCAGGATACTTCTCAATACAAAGAAGAAGTATGACGACCCGAGAGTTGTAACGCTTGACGGCGACAGTATTGCTCAGAAATACCTCGGACTGCCGATAACGAATACGATAATGCTCGGAGTTCTGGCAGCCGTTTCCGGTCTTGTCAGCAAAGAAAACATAAGCGAAGCGATTTCCGATGCAATGCCGCAGCGGCTTCGTGAAAAAAACATAGCGGCTGTAAATGCTGCATATGAGGAGGCTGCGAAATGAAACCCTATTTAAGAGAAAAAATACCCTCAGACTTTGACGAGATACCGGAAACGACCTCGTATGAAGCAGGATATCTTGTTACAAAAAATGCAGGCTGGCGCAATGTACGTCCGGTAATAGACATACAGAAATGTGTCGGCTGTCTGAATTGTTATCTTTACTGTCCTGACGGTGTGATATCACGCAGGGACGGTAAGGTTGAAATAGATTATGATTTCTGCAAGGGCTGCGGTATCTGCAAAAAGATATGCAGACCCGGCGCAATAGAAATGGAGGCGGAAAAATAATGGCTAAAAAGTTTTTGTCGGGCAATGAAGCCTTTGCCTTCGGAGTGCGTCTTGCAAGACCGCAGGTTATATCCGCCTATCCGATTACACCCCAGACAATAGTTGTGGAAAAGCTTTCAGAATTTGTAGAGGACGGCAGCCTGAAGTCAGAATTCATACATGTTGAATCTGAACATTCGGCACTGTCCTGTGCAATGGGAGCATCCTCAGTCGGAGCAAGAGCATTCACAGCAACATCCTCACAGGGACTTCTGTATATGGCAGAAGGTCTGCCGTATGCAGCCGGAGGACGTTTCCCGATAGTAATGATGAATGCAAACCGCTCGACTGCACTCCCGTGGAATATCTACGGCGATCAGAGAGATTCGCTTTCCCAGCTTGACAGCGGATGGATCCAGGCTTATGCAGAAAATGCCCAGGAAGCCCTTGATCTTGCACTGATGAGCTTTTATATTGCAGAGCATCCCACAGTAAGCACACCGTTCATGGCAAATCTTGACGGCTTTGTACTGACTCATACATATGAACTTGCGGATGTTCCGACACAGGAACAGGCGGATGAATTTCTCCCGCCCTTCCGTACAGAGAACAGGCTTTCACTCAGTGAACCTAAAAACCTTGCCTTTTCCGCAGGTCCCGACAGCAATACGATCTTCAAATATAAGGAGCATCTTGGAATACTGCGTGCAAGGGAGGCTATAAAGGAAGCTGAGGAGAAATTCGCAGATATCTTCGGCAGACAGTATACAGGACTTACCGAAAGCTATCGCACCGATGACGCAGACTATATACTCATCACTCTCGGCAGTATCGCCGGACTTGTGCGTGAGGTGGTTGACAGCCTGAGAGAACAGGGAGTGAAGGCAGGTCTTTTAAGACTGCGGTATCTTCGTCCGTTCCCGAATGAGGAGGTCGCACAGGCTGTAAAAAATGCGAAATCAGTTGCAGTGCTTGAGAAGGACATATCCTTCGGAAATGAAGGTACGGTTTATACGAATGTAAATTCTGCACTGCATAAAGCCGGGGTAAATATCGCTTCATCGAATTATATCGGCGGACTCGGAGGAAGAAATATTTCTTCCGAGGAGATAGAAGGCATTTTCAGAGATCTTGAAAACGAACGCTCAGAGGTAAGATTCCTCGGCACAGGAGGTGAGCATGGTGGCGCTTAATGCAAGGACAATTGATGAAACAGAATACTTTTACGGTCATAAGGCATGTGCAGGCTGCGGCGGCAGTCTTGCAGTAAGGATAGCACTCAAGGTTCTCGGAGAGAATGCTGTTGCAGTTCTTCCGGCAGGATGTATGTCAGCAGTAGGTTTTAATTTTCCGCAGCTTTGCTTCGGAAATAATGCGATCATATCTACATTTGCAGGAACAGCCTCAATGCTTACAGGAATTGAAGCAGGACTCAGGGCACAGGGGATCACAGATTTTCATGCCGTAGGCTTTGCCGGAGACGGCGGAACAGCTGATATCGGACTGCAGGCACTGTCGGGTGCAATTGACAGGAATGATGATATCCTTTATATCTGTTACGACAATGAAGCCTATATGAATACAGGCATTCAGAAAAGCTCTCTGACACCATTCGGCGCAAGGACAACAACAACACCAGCCGGAAAGAATATCAGAGGCAATCTCAGACAGAAGAAAAACATGTTTGAGATCGTTGCTGCCCATGGGATACCCTATGCAGCGACCGCAAGCGTAGGATATATAAATGATTTCATCCGCAAAGTTGAAAAGGCAAAGCAGATCAGAGGTACAAAATATATACATATCCTTGCACCCTGTCCCACAGGCTGGGGAATAAAGACTGATGAAACAGTCGAGGCTGCAAAGGAGGTTGTAGACTGCGGACTGTGGTATCTTGCAGAATATGAAAACGGAAGCTTCACACTGAATCACAGACCGGAGAAATTCACAAGTGCAGAGGAATACCTGAGAAAGCAAAGCCGTTTCAGACATCTTACAGATGAGGATATAAAGATAATTGAGCAGTCCCGTGATGCAAAATGGGAATTCATAAATAAAAACTTTAACTGATAATAATGCAGGGCATAAACAAGCCCCGGTTCAGAATGAAGGAAAACACCGTGACAGATCAGACGACGGAGTTTTCTGCAAGAAAAATAAAAAGTAAAAAGGAGATAATCAACATGAGCAGAGATATTAACAATAAGTACTGGGACGAAGAACTTGAAACACTTCCCCGTGAAGAACTTCAGAAAAGACAGCTTGAGGATCTGAAGGAGATCGTAAAGTTTGCATATGACAACGCACCGTATTATAAGCGATCATTTGACGAAGCGGGTGTAAAGCCGGAGGATATCAGAACCCTGAAGGACATTGAGAAATTTCCCTTTATCAATAAAAAGACCCAGCGTGATACACAGGGTGTAGGCTCCTTCCTCGGCGAGCTTGCAGCAGTACCTGAGGAGGATGTTGTTTTCATCTCGACATCATCAGGTTCAACAGGCGTACCTACAATGAGTCCGTTCACAAAGAAAGATTTTGACGAATTCCAGGAAACAGAAAGCCGCTGGTTCTGGCAGGTAGGAATGCGTCCGAACGACCGTTATGTACACGCGCTGAATTTCTCACTGTATGTCGGCGGACCTGATGTAATCGGCGCGCAGAATCTTGGCGCACTGTGCATATGGGGAGGCACACTCCCGAGTGAAAGACTTCTCTTTGTGCTCAAGACCTATCAGCCGACAGTGATCTGGACATCACCGTCATATGCATGGCAGCTTGGAGAAAAGGCACTCAAGAGCGGTATTGACCCGAAGAAGGATCTTAATATAAAGAAAATTATTGTAGCCGGCGAGCTTGGCGGATCCATTGCAGCTACAAGAAAGGCGATTGAAGACATCTGGGGCGCAGAGGTATATGACTTCTACGGACTGTCAGATATATTCGGAGCATGTGCAGCAATGTGCGAAGCAAAGGACGGACTTCATATTGCAGAAAACCATATACTCGTTGAAACTGTTGATATCCACACAGGCGAGGTACTTGAGCCGGGTCAGGTCGGCGAACTTGTATTCACAACACTGAGAAAGCACGCACGTCCGCTCATCCGTTTCCGCACAGGCGATATCGGCTGGATCGACAACACAAAGTGCTCATGCGGAAGAACACACGGCAGGATTCACATTCAGGGCAGAAAAGACGACATGTTCATTGTATCAGCAGTTAATGTATTCCCGAGTGATATCGAAGCAGTAGTAAGAGATCACAGCGGAATCACAGGTGAATATCTTATCCGTATATTTGAAAAGGACTTCACTAATAAATATGCGGTCGAGATCGAGAAATCTGCAGACAATCCCAAGTCAGACGAAGAGGTTGCAGCAGAGGTACAGGCAGCGCTCAAGGCAAGGATCGGTGTTAAGCCGGCAAGAGTGATAGTACACCCGGACGGCGGACTTGACACCAGATCAGAGCATAAATCAAGAAGAGTAATTGACGAGCGCACACTTGATTACAATATCTGATTAATTCTGTTATGTAAAATAAAAAAACAAATATCTGTGATATAATAGGTCACGCAAATAATTATTCATTATTATTTTTAATTAATCGAACGGAGGCAGGAATATGCCGGCACTATCAAAAAGAACTGGAAATTTTACCGATTCGGTAATCAGGCGGATGACGCGTATATCAAATCAGTACGGAGCAGTCAATCTCTCACAGGGATTCCCGGATTTTGAGCCGCCGCGTGAGCTGCTCGACAGACTTGCGCAGGTCACAAAAGAAGACTTTCATCAGTATTCAATAACATGGGGAGCACAGAATTTCCGTGAAGCACTTGCAGAAAAGCAATCACGTCTTATGGGCAGAGAGATCTCCCCC
>ONRO01000020.1 GCA_900320235.1 uncultured Eubacteriales bacterium | reverse complement strand
GAAAGGAGTAGTGCTATGATTGTATCCATCTTTGAAGCTATCTTCAACTGGAAAACAATACTTGCCCTTGGCGGCGCGGTGTCATGTGTTATTCTTGCTAAGAAAATAACACCCGATGATGCCAAAGAGGCTTTCAGCCATGCGGCGGATGCTTCTAAAGAGTGGGCTTCGGCAATCGCGTCGTCCGCCTGCTCTTGAGCCACTTGGGCACATAATCTTCGGGTTATGTGCTCATTTTATTAGAAATTTCGGAGGAGTACGACATGGATATTTATGATCACCCGATAAACCAAAGAATTTCATTTGGAGAATTTCCATTAAAACAATTATATCCCTGTTCGATTACAAATAGCGTGTTTTTTGATTTTGAAGAACTGTCCAAATCAGAGATTTCTTTATTTGTTGACAATCCAGAGTTTTTTAACTATTTGTTTCTATGTTTTAAACAGCAAGTTAACGCACTGGAAAAGTTAAACGATACAGAAGTGTTTATACAAATAATTAATATATATATAAACGCCAAATGTTCATCTGATTATTTAAGTATAGGTGGCTCTTTTAATGATATTCTAAATATTCAACCTGTAGTAACCTCTTTGGATAAGGTATTATGGTATGGAATATATATGTATTCACTGGAAGGTGAGTTGAATCCTGATTCATCTGAGAACACTATAAATATGATGTATGCATGGATATACCTTCTTCTAAAAGCACAAGAAACAGAAATAAAAACCGGGTACACAATTGATGTAGACAAAACATCTTTATCAACAAATATGATTGAACTGATTCTAAACGATTTTCAAGGAAGTGATGCATCAATTTGTATTAGAAAGCTTACTGAACACGATCTGACCCAGCTTTTCCAAATCAAATCACAAAGAGAATCTTTAATGGCAAAAATTCAAGATGAGTTGAAAGTAGGTCTGGAAATTGCGAAGAATACAGAAAAAGAATGGAAACTTTTTCTTCAAATCATTAATGATTTGGCAAATAAAGAGCGCCAAGTGGTCAAAAGAATAAATAAGTCTGACTCCCCTAAGGATAAAATCAAAAAAATTCACGAATATCATATTTTGATATTTAGAATCGAAAAAGGTAAATATATTTTAAAAAAAGAAAATATTAATCTGTTAGAATTGCTGAGTAAAGTTAGCGAAAGATTTGCTAAAGCGCAAGCATTTACGCAAGTACGCTGTTTAGATCAGAAACCTTTCAGACTGAATCCAATAGTGTTTTCTCTTTTTACAACGCCAAAAAACACAGTAACCTATTTATATATTTCTTTTCATCAATTCAGATTAGAACCAACCAATGAAAATGCAGTAGAGTTTGCATCATTGGCGCTAAACTGCATTAAAAGGAATCTTGATATCAAAGAGGAAAAGAATAATATTTCATTAGATGATTATATTCAAGATTTCTATTACGCAGTAGATTTTTTTATAAAAAAGAATAGTAAGGCAATAGACAAATTATCATTTGATAGGCTGCAAAAAAATGTGTCAATAGTTTTGAGCGAATCCTCTGATGCGATAATACTGAAAGATATATATAATGAATATATTTCCAAAACAATAGAAGGTGCAAAAAACAATGCCGCTTATCAAAAAGCACTGAGTGACCTCGAAAACGGAATTCTCCCCATAATAGATATAAACCAAACATTTGAGCAATTTTCCGTTATAAAAGCAGAAATGGACGTACTTGACGAAAAAGCACTCGCCACAAAAATCGTTTTGTCTTTGAATATTATCTATTTGTTCTGTGACGCAATAAGAATCATGTTGAATAATAAGCAAATTAATATTTCAAATGAAGACAATGTAAAAAAACACCGAAAAGAGTTACTCAAAATTGATAATGCATTAGTTAATAAAGTTTATGCGCATTTGGCAGAACATGAAATTGGCATGTTGGAATATCGTGAACAATATGGTTTAGACACCAAAAACCTCACTGACCAAGAAAAACAAGTTGAACAATTTAGGAATTCTACTGTTGCAGAGGTTATGAAAGAAAATATTGGACGGTTAGCTTGTCAAATTGAGAGTAAAAGCATAGAACAAATCTTAGCAACTAAATCAGAAATAAAATCAGAAATAAATCGTTTCCCGGATTGTGATAATAAAGAATATTTTGCAAACTGGTTAGATGACATCAACAATTCAATATGTAATGCATTAGTAAATAATCTCAAAAAACAGACAGATGATTTCCAAGAAGTTAAAGATCACATTCTAATTTCATTAGGCGAATCCAGTAAGAAACTTCCCATATCTTCGATTGATTCCTTGACGACCGCGGAAATGCTCTATAATAGATATGCGAATGATGATTTTGCATCAAATGGTTTCGATTATAGCTGTATATCCGCATTATATTATCAGGCATTTGAAGATGCATACAATGCTTTAATATGGGGTGATTATTCAAAATATTTGAATTCACTTATAATAGACGGACAGCTATACACTAATATACTCCACAAACACAAATATGACGACAAAAAATCTATTTTTAATGAACCAAATGCTCACGGTTACCTTTTTGACGATAAAAAATATAAAAGAGATTACTACATAGATTATGGAAAGAAAAGTTCCGACACCAAAATAAAAAGTAAATGCATGTACAAAAGCTTTGCAAATATTATGGCAGAAATTAATATTCATAGTTCTCTTTTGGGGTTTTGTGATTATTTTTCAAAACTATCAGGCTATTCTGGAAGACAGGAAATGTTTAATGATTCTGTATTCATGAATAATTGCAAAGAGTTTACTGATAGAATTTTTAATTCAACTGATAACAGAAACAATGCTTCACATGGCGGAACATCTATAAATATTTATCAATGTAACGCTGATAAAAAAACCGTATTAAGTGATCTTGAAAAAGTTCGTTCAGACAGCGTGGGATTAGTACAAAGACTACTTTATTTAATGCAAAACAGCCACTAATAATTGGATGCAAGTTGAATGCAAAAACACAATATACTTTCAAAAAAGCAGTCCTGTTTTTCGGGACTGCTTTTTTGAAAGTATAGCCATAGTAATGGACAATTTGTCCACTTTTATTTTTCGTCCTCGTCGGGGACGTATTCTAAAATATCGCCGGG
>ONRO01000119.1 GCA_900320235.1 uncultured Eubacteriales bacterium | reverse complement strand
GGTGTGATTTCAAAAGAGAGGAACCTTAAGAGGAGGGGCCAAAGCCCTTCCTCTTGTGGTTCCTTTCTTTTGGCTGCGTCCGCATTCTGCGGACGCTGTTCCGGTGGCAGAAGCAGTCAGAAAGAGCAAATCAGAAGCGATACAAAGCTTGCCGGGCTTTCACATAAAACAGACTGCTTGTAAAATATCAAAACGTAACAAAACCCGGGCAGCTAACAAAAAACTAATTAAATATCTGATATAAAAAGGATAATAAACCCGTACACACTCAAACATAACTAATCGCCGCCAAAGTAATAACCGGGTAAGCACACCGCAAACGTTAAACAGTGAAGCGGGAATGTGTGTGAATAAAAAAGTTCAGAATCAAAAAGTTCAGAATTAAAAAGAAAATAATCTTAACAGGAGAAGTTTTCCCCTTCATTTTTTGCTGTGTCTGTTACAATACACAGCCAACTTTCAGCCGCTGAACTGAAAAAATATAAAAGACGGATATTCTGTCTGATATCCATTCATCACTGTAAAATCAACTAAACCCACAATTATACTTTCAGCTTTTGAAAAGAAACTCATTTGCAATTGCAAAAATCTCTCTTGTCACCAGATGTGCTGTCAGATATAACGGAGTATCTGCACTTACTGCACCACAGGTATAACCCTGCCGGCTGCAGATCATACCAGCCCGGAATTCATGATACCAGTCCGTTGCAATCGCAAGACGCGGATCAAGCCCATTCTGCTTTATTATCTCTTCGGAAAAACGTATGTTTTCATTTGTGGTTGTCGATTTGTCTTCAAGAAATAACCTTTCCGGCTTTATTCCCTTTTCCGTGAGATAATTATACATACACCGGGCTTCACTTATATTTTCATGATCTCCCTGTCCTCCGCTTAGTACTGCCTTTGCATCAGGATGATCATTCAGATAATCATATGCTGCATCAAGCCTCATTCTCAGAGTGTGACTCGGCTCTGTACCCCTTACCTGACAGCCGAGAACAATAAGCGTTGAACCTTCCTCAGGAGGATTGTTCGCTCCGTTTATCATAAGACATATCGCTGCTGCACAGTATATACAGAACAGTATCAGCAGAACAAATATTATATCCAGTATTATTTTCATAGCTTTATTCCTTCTGAGTCGTTTAATAAACTTTTTTATCGGATCGAATAATACCGCAGCTGCACCGGTAATAGTGAAAAACAGTATTCCTATTATATTCCCGAATGCTAAAAATCCAGATTCAAGATACCAGTATATCATTCCCAGGGAAATCAATACAACAGCTACCCTTGTCACTATCTCAATCGCACGCAATTTGCCGTTCGTATTTTCATTTGTTTTATTTTCTGTCATTTCATTTTTTCCTCCGTTTTTATCAACTTCCTGACCCGTCATTATAATCTATTCGTAAATCAAAGGTTACATCTTCCTACGGAATAATCTTTGTTTAATGCTTTTTTCAAATAGTTCAGCTGATGGTTTGCCTGTGTATTCTATGGCTGATCAGACCGGATTTCAATTTCCTGACATATCAGGTCTTTTTTATTATTCCTGCCCTGTTTATTAAAAAAACAGTTGACAAACAGAATATTACAGATTGTTATAATTTAGTAACAAATGTTACAATATTTTCATATGTTGAAAACCTTTCAACCTTATCAACATCTGAAAAAACCGCTGTTTATCAACTTTTCCACAGAGTTTTCAACAGTTTTACACGGACTTTTCCCCACTTTCAACCGAGTTTTCAACATTTACACTTTGTATAATTCATTTTTGCAATTATTTTAAAAAATAACACTTTGTACTATTGAAATAATTAATACAAATTGTTACAAAGTTTTACTTGACAAAAAAATAACAATTCTGTATTCCTGAAATCTTTCGCACAGCCGTTTTTTTCACAAGCAATAATCCTCATCAGAAGCTGCTTTGCAAGCATTTCAGCGTTTTGTCTATGCCTTGAAAAACACCATATCGGGCGGATAAAAACTTAATGTGATAAGCAGAAATAACATACAAAGAACTGACACAGCAAGCGGAATGCAGAATATTTCAACTTTTATCTCCGATCTGAAAAGTCTGTACGCTGTTATCTGTGCAGCAAAAACGGATATCACCGCAACGATCAGAAACCTTTGTGTCGGAAAAAATTCCTGCATATACTGAAATACTGTTCCGGCTGATAATGCACAAATACACAGTACATACATTCCGATAACCTTTGAACTGACAAAATGTACGAGTGAAGGTCTGAGACAGGACAGCTCTATGAAAGTAAAGAATATATAAACCAGCCCCAGAGGCTTGAAAAGCTCCCACGGACTGCCGTTTATGCTTGAAACGATCAGGCTCCACGCTGCCCTGTCAGAAGTCACAATTGAAATGTGTATTACCCATGCACAGCAGATCATGATTACTGCACCGACAATTGAAAAATACTTTTTCACAGGCATCATCCCCATCTGTAATAGACGCAGATTTTCTGACAAACCGGCGTTTCTTTAAAACTTATGTATACCGGTCCGTCATTATGCCTTAAAACAAAAGGCAGGCAAAAGCATAACACTGTCCTTTGCCTGCAGATTATTATTATCAGAAAAGCGAAAGCTTAACGATTGTTTTTGAAGAAACTGCTCCGAGAACTCCGTCAACATCCTTTATCTCAAATGATACATAATTCTCGGGAGAATCATAATTTTTGGAAATACCGTCATCCTCATACATTGTGTAG
>ONRO01000120.1 GCA_900320235.1 uncultured Eubacteriales bacterium | reverse complement strand
TCACTGTTACAACCGATGCCGCAAGGATGACTGCCAATATCTTTCTATAGGTTTGTTTCATGTTGGTTTCCTCCATTGAAAAGTTTTTATTCAGACTGATTATATATTATCTCATATAAAAAATCAATCTCCATTTCGGTTAAAATCGACCTAAAAAAGAATTATTTACACATTATAATTGATTTATTAACGTAAGAGAAAAATTTTGAGGCTGTCTCACAACCATTCTATGTGCGACAGCCTCATGAAATTATTAATATTATTATTCCCTCTTTTGATTCGTGAACAAAACAACCAAAAACGATACGATCAGTATCAGCCTTAGCACAGCCTCTCTTTTTTGTCACACATTTGTCGCACCTGTTATGTTAATATATAATCAGAGTCGAATATTAGTATAAAGAACGGAGTGGTAATATGCAAAGTGCTTTACGGTCAATCCCCGGGAAGTCTGTATTTCGGATAGGGATATGCTTTCTGATAATAATTTCGGTGCTGCTTTGTGCTGTTTCTTTAGCACCTGCTATCAAGGTAAATGCAGCCGGAGCAAAATACGGCTACACGGCAAAAATAAAGATAAAGACCATAAATGATGCTGACGGTTGGAACAGTGCGTGGCTGAAGCTCTATGCAAAAAAGGACTACGGTACCGGCAGCGAGTATGAGGTTTGGCACTGGCAGGACATAAGGTCGTCAGTGGATGATTCGGGGGATGTATTTGAGAGCGAAATGTTCTGCTCTGATGGTGCTTTCCCTTCAAAAATTGAAGTCTACACAGATTTCGGCGGCGGTATCACACTTCGTAAATGGGAAGGTGAGGTTACGATATATGTCAACGGTGTCAATGTAAAAAAGGAAAATATCAGTTCCAATTCAGGTATTTTCACATCATCAAATGATACCAACACAGTTACCATCGACAGAATATACTATCCTATCCCGCAGAAGATCAATATTTCGACATACGATAAGCAGGTATTGCCGGACGGCGACCCCTTCGGTAAGCTGTATCAGCAGGCAGGAACGGATAAATGTCAGGGTCAGGCATTTGTTACGGCTGTAGATCAGTATAACGTAGTATGGCACAGGAATTTCGGAAGTGTAAGATCCCTTGATTACAGCAAGGTATATACATACGACAGTGCGGAAAACATCACCTCCCCGTCTACGGATAAATGGGAAAAAGGCGGATATGAAACAGGAGACACAGGCATCGGTCAGATGATAACACTTACAAGTACCTCGGGAGTCGATCATCAGAGTCAGTATAAGCTTACGTTCAAAACAGCCAATTTTCTTATACCGACTGTTACCAGAACATTTGACGTATATTTTGTTTTCCGTCATAAGGTAAAGGTAATGATGGGAGACAGTGAGCTTCTTACTGCTGATGATATTTCCGGCAAATGGGTCAATATTGATCCCGTAAAATTCACATCCGTCCCGAAGGGCTATAAGGTCAAGGAACTTACAAAAACCTCCGGCGCAGGAAAGCTCGAAAAAAATGATAACGGAAAGTATCAGTTCACCTTCAGCATAAGCGATGCAGTTCTTTCTGCTGAAACGGAACCAATAAAATATACTGTCTATTTTAACGGCAACGGCGGCACAGGCAATATCAATTTCATGAATATGACATACGACAAAACAACAAGGCTGCCCTCCAACTCTTTCATATACAAAGGAAAGCATTTCGTCGGATGGAATACAAAGGCAAACGGCAAAGGTACAGCATTTGAAAACAGGGTATTTGTAAAGAACCTTACCGAGACCGATGGCGGTTCAGTCACTCTTTATGCACAGTGGGAAGATAATGTTTATGATGTGACGCTGAATTATCCTGACGAGATAATGTCACTCCCGGAGGGACTGAAGCCTTATACTTCACAATCGGTCAAACATGGCGGTGATATTTCCGTCCCTGAGATAATCAAGACGAATTCTGATGACGGACACTATAAATTTGTTTCTTCCGACAGCTCACTCAAAAACATTACATCGGATGCGGAGATAGAGCTGACCTACGAAAAGGGATCTCACAGCTTCGGTGCTCCTGTTGTAACAAAAGCACCCGACTGCACTCATAAGGGAGAGCAGATAAGAATATGTGAGGACTGCGGATATGAGGAAATAACAGAGCTTGAGGAAGTTCATCAGGGACTTGTAGTTACTCCCGAAAAGCTCCCGACCTGCACAGAAGCCGGACATACCGAGACCAAATACTGTGAGACCTGCAAAAAATGGATCGACAAGGGTGAAGAGATACCTGCATCAGGACACAGCTATGATGAGCCTCAGTGGAAATGGAACGATGACTGCACAGCCGCAGAAGCGACCTTTGCCTGCAAAAACTGCGGAGAGATCAGTACCGTAAAGACTGAAAACAGCGACCGGATAACAAAGACCGAGGACGGAGACGATACTGACTATATTGCGACAGTATCCTTTAACGGTCAGGAATTCACAGGAAGATACAGTCACGATAACGCAAATGCAGAAGATAACGCTTCGGTGATCGGATCTGTATTCGGAAACGGCTCGGTAGTTGTAATTATATCTATTTCGGTATTGGCTGTTATTGCAGCTGCTGTTGTTATTGTTATGAAAAAGAGAAAATCAAAACAGGATAGCAGCAATAAGGAAGATTCCGAAAACAAATAATTTTAGTGTAAAATTGGCAAAAGCCTGTGGCGCGGGAGCCAATTATAGCTTACCATCAGAGCGAGTGTAACGAGCGATAACGCGAATTGAGAGCGCAGGCACTGCGCAAATAATACTTATCTGCAGATGTTGTATATTATGTATTTCTGTGATAAAATTGACTAAGTAATGTATTATCCGAAAGCACATTACTGTCGGAAAGAAGTGGGTGATTACTTGAATTTATATATATTTCCGAATACAGTAGTTTTTGTCTGTGCACTTATTGGCTTCGGCTACGGAATAAGGAAATTGGTCAGAGGAAAAAAAGCAGTATTTCCCAAGATGGTCACGGGAGCTGTCGGCTGTATCGCACTCGGACGGATGTATCAGCTTGTTAAAATGGCAACCGGCGG
>ONRO01000122.1 GCA_900320235.1 uncultured Eubacteriales bacterium | reverse complement strand
TGTGAGTGTAGCTGGCTTCGTTACGCTGAAAACATGGTAAGTTATCTTGCCTGAGATGATTGGACTCAGAAATCAGAATTAACAGGGGAGATTAGTATTGTGTGAGGTTGGACAACTTAGTTACGCTTAAGAACTGTGGAAGTTGATTTGCCTGAAAAGATTGGACTCAGGAGTAATAAGGGGGCGATTCGTTTCTTGTGAGCGTGGGCAGGGTCGTCACGCTGCCGGCACGCCGGCCGATCGATTTTTTCTTGACAAGCTAACGTTCATTAGCTATAATAAAGCTGATGAGCGTTAGTTTTTTGGAGGATTATATGACAACAAAGGAAAGAATACTTGAAGAAGCGTTGACCCTTTTTGCAGAGAAAGGTTATGACGGAACAGGAGTAGATCAGATAGCAGAATGCGTTGGTATCAAGGGACCGTCACTGTATAAGCACTTTAAGGGAAAAGAGGATATTCTGACTTCACTGATCGATTCTGCTGAAGCCCGTTATGAAGAATATTTTGGTTCTGACAGAAATATCGGAAGACTTCCTGAAAGCAAAGAAGAGTTTGTTAAGATGGCAATGGGAAGAGTTTCATTTACAATGCATGATCCGATCATCAGAAAGATACGGAAATTTCTTGTACAGGAGCAGTTCCGGAATGAAAGACTGGCTGAGATAACCACAAGACATCAGCTTGACGGGATTCAGCTCATGTATACAAAAATAATCAGGGATATGATGGCAGAAGGAATGTTCAGGGAGGATGATCCTGCTTTGCTTGCGGCAGAGCTTACGGCACCGGTTGTACTAATGGTTTCGAGAGCTGACAGACAGCCTATGAATGAAAAAGAAATAATTGAGCAGATAGAAAGGCATATCAGGCATTTCTGTGATGTTTATATGAACGAACGGGAATAAAACCGAAAAGTATGTGGACAAACGGAATGAAAATATTGCTGTAACAGTGAAGTTTGAATTGTTGGTAAGATTGGAGATAAGAAAAAGTGGAATTCAATGAAAAACTAAAGAAACTCAGAACAGAACAAAATCTGACACAGGAGGAATTAGCAGGAAAGCTTTTTGTTTCCCGTACAGCAATATCAAAATGGGAATCCGGCAGAGGATACCCTGGGATTGATTCATTAAAGGTGATTTCAAAATATTTTCATGTAACAATTGATGAACTGATATGCAGTGAAGAAATTGTAACGCTTGCCGAGAATGAAAAGAAAGAAACAAATAAAAAAATCACGTCACTAATATGTAGTATTCTTGATTGTCTGATGATATTATTGTTTATTCTTCCGGTATTCGGAAACAGCGCAGCGGAGGGAATATCATCTGTTGCCTTGTTTGAACTTGACGGGATAAGCGGATGGCTGAAGATCATATTTATTTCAATAGCAGGTCTTTCGGTTCTGAACGGATCCTGCGGAATTGTGATGAGTAATTACGATAAACCACTGTGGAATAAGTTTCTTCTGATCACTGGTATAATAACATCACTTAGCGGCACAGTTCTGTTCATTCTGGCAAGACAGCCATATGCTGGAATGATTTGCCTGTTTATTCTGGTGATGAAAGGCTTTTTTATGTTAAAAAGTGCATGACACGGAGCGTATCAGCTATGATACTGAGCGTTTCTTGAAAAAACATTCATTTTATTTCATAATGAATTTGTCTTAAGGCAAAAATATTCTGAAAGGATGATTATTATGAAAGAAAAAACAGGATTGATTACAACAGGAGTAAGCTGTGTATTCCTTGCAGTATTGATATTTATGGTTTGTTGTGTCGATGTGGAAAGTATAGGACCTGAAGGGACAAGCATCGGGCTTTCGCATCTTAACCGGTTTGTTTTTGAATTGACCGGTGTGAATATGCTCTGGTACAATATCACTGACTGGCTTGGTATTGCAGCAATTCTGACAGCATTTATTTTTGCAGTAACAGGTTTTGTTCAGATGATAAAAAGAAGAAGCCTCTTCAAGGTTGACAGGGAACTGCTGGCATTAGGAGGACTGTATCTTGTTGTGATCGGAGTATATATACTGTTTGAGAAGGTTATTGTCAATTACAGACCGGTAATAATGCCCGGATGTACCCAGCCTGAGGCATCTTTTCCCTCTTCACATACAATGCTTGTTTGCGTGATAATGGGAAGCGCTGCTATGCTTATAGGAAAGTATATCAGGTGTGGAGCGCCTGGCAGAGCTTTACAGGTTATATGTTATGTAATGATAGGCATTACAGTTTTAGGCAGGCTTTTATCGGGTGTTCATTGGTTTACAGATATCATGGGTGGAATACTGATAAGTATTGCCTTGCTGTCAATATATAAGGAAGTGATCGGCTGCTTCAGAAGACGGGCAGCATATGATCAAAAGACGTCTGAAGAAGAAAATAAACAGGAGGATCAGGTATAATCTGTTTATCAATAAACAGAAGTCCTACATACAGCTTACTGAATAAATGCATACGACAGGCTTTATTCAACAATCAGAATGACCGGACAATTATAAAAACAGAATGGAGTGAAAAAATGAATGAAAAGATAGCATATTGTGGACTTGACTGTGAAAAATGCGGAGCGTACATTGCTACGGTAAATAATGACGACGAAAAGCGAAAAGAAACAGCAAAGCTCTGGAGTGAATGGAATAATATAGAAATTCCGCCTGAGGCGATCAATTGTCTTGGATGCCGCAGCAGCGGAGTGAAGGCATATTATTGTGAGTATATATGTGAGATACGCAAATGTGCAGTCAGTAAAGGATATAAAAACTGCGGCGAATGTGCCGGCTGGGAAAACTGCAAAACGCTCAGAGTAATCCACGATAACAGCGAGGAAGCACTTGAAAACCTGAAAAAAGAGAACAGATAAACGGAGAATAATTGTTATGAAAATACTGATTATCAATGGAAGTCCGAAAAAGGACAAAAGTGACACGATGCATATTACCCGGGCATTTCTTGAAGGAATGAACGAAGTTTCAGAAAACGATATCAGCGTGATACATGCCGTAGAAAAGCATATAGAATACTGCAATGGCTGTTTTGCATGTATGCACAACGGAGGAAACTGTATTCATGACGATGATATGCGCATGATACTGGAGAAAATACTTGACAGTGATCTTCTGATCTGGAGCTATCCGCTGTACTGTTATGGTATGCCGGCTCCGTTGAAGGCACTGCTTGACCGCACACTTCCGCTTTCAAGTATGGCAATGCAGAAAGTAGGCGAGCGTTATGAGCATGTCGGACAGGCAGATTATTCTCATCTGAAATATCTGATGATCTGCGGCTGCGGTTTTCCGAACAGCAAACACAATTTTGAACCTGCGAAAGAGCAGTTCAGACTTTGCTTTCCTTCAGATCACACAATGATAACTATACCCGAAAGTCCGATGTTCAGCGCAGAAGAAGCCGCTGTTGTCACAGTACCGCGTCTGTCGCTTGTCAGAGAGGCGGGAAAACAGTATGCATCGACAGGAGAGATATCTTCCGGGTTGATAAAAGAGATCACATCTCCTATGATCCCGGAGGAAAAATATGCAGAAATTGTCAATGGAACGGTACATTGAATCAAAACTGACAGTTTACTTTGACGAACCGTTCTGGGCTGGAGTTTTTGAAGAAACAAACAACGGAAAGTTATCAGTATGCAAAGTCACCTTCGGAGCTGAGCCGACAGATGCAGAGATATATGCTTTTATCCTGAAAAAATATCACAAGCTAAGATTCAGTCTGCCTGTCAGAGCAGAGAAAAAACAGAAGGCAGATAATCCGAAGCGCCGTCAGCGGAATGCCCGTAAACAGCTTGAAACCACAGGAATAGGAACGAAGTCACAGCAGGCACTGCAAAGGCAGAGAGAAGAAAACAAGACAGAACATAAACAGATAACCCGTGAACAAAAAGAAGCTGAAAAGCAGCGTCAGTTTGAGCTTAAACAAAAAAAGCGCAGGGAAAAACACAGAGGTCATTAAAAAACGGGAGAGGATGAAATGTCAAGAGAAGTTCAGCCTTGTGATACGACCAGAGCAGAAGCCTATCAGCTTTGGATGAAGGCACCGGATCCTATGGTAACTTTTTTCAAAACACTGGATGTTACTGATTTGTTAAAAGCTGTCAGAAGAAAAAATATGAAGTTCAATATGCTTATGGAATATTGTGTAGGAAAGGCAGCATCAGGTGTCAGTGAGTTTTATATACTTCCGGTCGGAGAAAAACTTATACAGTATGATTCATTGGCAGTAAGCACGATAGTAAAGAATAAAAGCGGAGGATTAAGCTGCTGCGATGTATTATATACTGAAGACCTTTATGAATTCAACAGGGAATATATGAAACATACTTCATATGCCGCAGATCATTCTGAAAACCGAGATTTGTCAGAAAACAGTATGGTTATCGGTACGTCAGCTATTGTAGAAACTGAACTTGACGGAGTTGTCGGAATGAATACAGGCATTTTTAATAATCCGTTTATAATCTGGGGCAGATACCGAAGAAAGCTGTTCCGTTTTTACCTGCCGGTTTCATTTCAGTTTCATCATACTCAGATGGACGGTTCTCATGCAGGCAGATTCCTTGAAAACCTGCAGAAAGAGATAAGTGACCTGAGCAGATTTTGAAAAAAGCATCAGCTTCACGACCTGATTAACCGAAGATGGATCGCTGCAATTTAACATTCACTTTTTATTGTGCTGATTTACAGAATAGGATAAAAAAATAATCAATCAGCTGGTATAATCATCATATGCAGAAAAAAACGGTTTTCCGGAATAGAAATAACACAGGACTGTCAAACGATCAGAAGGAATAATCTTTCTGATCGTTTTATTATTTTCAGAAAGGTGTCTGATTAATATGGAGGACGAAATATCAGTTTCAGAGAACATACAGGATCAAAAAAAGAAAAAATCAACAGCAGCCGGTTATGCAGTGTCATTTCTGATCAAAACCGGAGTGACAGTGATTGCTATCTGGATTCTGCTTGATTTTATTATTGGGGTTTTTGTCTGCCATGATAATAACGCCTATCCTATGATCAAAGACGGGGATCTTTGTGTTTTTTCAAGGCTTGAGTCTGTTCATCAGGGAGACGGGATAATATATCGGATTGATAATACGGAATATTTCGGGCGTATTGCAGCAGTTGGCGGGGAAGTTGTTGATATTGAAGCCGGCAGTGTGATTGTAGACGGAAATGTCTTTAATGAACAGACTGTATATCCAACAGCAAATGATGGCAGCAGAATTGAGTTTCCCTATAAAGTACCGGAAGACTGCTTTTTCGTGCTGAATGATTATCGGGATAATATGAATGACAGCCGTGCCTTTGGAGGTATACCGTTAAGTTCTGTTAAGGGAAAGGTGATCCTTGTATTACGCAGGAGAGGAATATAGATCAGCGTCTACAAGGATATTCTTTATTTTATAGGACTAATCAGCACGATAATAAAAAAATGTGACATACTCTCTGAATAAAGCATCACAATATGCAGGAGAGTATGTCTTTTTTCTATCAGGAATAAAATGAGGGATGTAGTATAATCAAAGGATTTCTATTGTCAAAAGGCGAAAAAAATGTTAGTATGATTATAGCAGAATTTTTTACATTTTCTGAATATTATATATATATTGCCCGATTTGATAGTGCTGACAGCGAAAAAGCAGCCGTTGTGATCAGTCTGAGGACAGAAAACTTAGCTGCAGCTCAATTATGTACAGCTGGCGCTGAAAATTACCGGGATCAGGAATCAAAAAATAAGCCGGGGTGATGTAAGTTGATCAGAAAACTAAAAGGAGAATGTCCGGTTTTTGTACTCGATACAGAAAATACAACCTATGTTTTTTCTGTTACTCCGTCGGGTCATCTCGAGCACCTGTATTACGGAGCGAAGATATCACTTTCAGATGCATCGGAATGTGAAGCATTTCGTGACAGACATGAATTTGAATCCGGAAACAGTATTGTCTATTCGGATGAACATCCCACTTTGCAGCTTGAGGATATGTGTCTTGAGTTTTCCTCACTTGGTCATGGCGATGTGCGTGAACCATTTTTGGATATTACCCGTGATGACGGAAGCAGTTCTGATTTTCTTTATTGTGATGATACGATTGACAGCGAGCCTTCAGATTTTAAAACAATGCCCTCGTCCTATGCAGAAAAGGGAGAAGCAGAGCATCTCTGCGTGAAGGTCGTTGACGGAGATCTGATGACAGAGCTTCATTACAGGGTCTATCCGGAATGTGATGTAATAACGCGCTGTGCAAGACTGAATAATAACAGCGGTGAAAAACTGATTCTGAACAGATTGATGAGCACACAGATTGATCTTCCTTTCAGCGGAGTATTTGTAACAACCTTTCATGGTGCGTGGGCACGGGAGATGAATAAAAATACGTCAACTGTAACAGCAGGAAAATTTGTAATTGAAAGCAGGACGGGTACATCCTCAAACAGATCAAATCCGTTTTTTATGATACATTCACCGGATACAACAGAAAAAACAGGAAGTGTGTATGGGATTAATCTTGTATACAGCGGCAATCATTATTCGGCAGTTGAGGTCAATGCATATGGAAAAACCCGGATTATCAGCGGAATTCAGCCTGAGGGTTTTTCTTTTCAGCTGAGAAAGGGAGAAAGCTTTGAATCACCAGAAGCTGTAATGACATATTCAGATCATGGCTTTTCAGGCCAGAGTGAAAATATGCACAGATTTGTCCGTGAGCATATTGTGCGTGGCGTATGGAAGAACAGAAACAGACCTGTTCTTCTGAACAGCTGGGAGGCGTTGTATTTCAATGTGAATAAAAACAGCCTTCTTGGACTTGCCAGAGAAGGAAAAAAGCTTGGTGCAGAATTATTTGTAGTGGATGATGGCTGGTTCGGGAAGAGAAAAAATGATACTCAGTCTTTGGGAGACTGGGAACCTGATATAAAAAAACTGCCGGATGGATTGAAACCGCTTTCAGAAAAAATAAACGGGCTTGGCATGAAATTCGGAATATGGGTTGAGCCTGAAATGGTAAATGTAAACAGCAGTCTATATAAAAAGCATCCTGAATGGACCATGGAAATAACTGGAAGAAAGCATTCGGAAGGAAGACATCAGCGTGTTCTTGATTTTGCAAATCCTGAGGTGCAGCAGCATGTAATTGATCAGATGAGCAAGGTTTTTTCTTCTGCAAATATCAGCTATGTGAAATGGGATATGAACAGGATTTTTTCAGATGTATATTCACCGTTTCTGTCTTCTGAACGTCAGGGGGAAACATCCCATAGGTATATCTGCGGTCTGTACCGTATTCTCAGAATACTCACAGAGAGATTTCCGGAAATATTATTTGAGGGATGTGCTTCCGGCGGTAATCGATTTGATCTGGGAATGCTTTGTTATTTTCCGCAGATATGGGCAAGTGATAATACTGATGCTATCTGTCGGATCACCATTCAGGAGGGATACAGCTTTGGTTATCCCCAGTCATGTATCGGTGCCCATGTCAGCTCAGTGCCGAATCATCAGACATTGAGGAGTACACCGCTTTCTGCAAGATTCGGAGTAGCAGCCTTTGGTATTTTGGGATATGAATTGGATGTGCGTGATCTGAATGCCGAAAGCAGAAAAAAAATCAGACAGCAGATAGCCGTATATAAAAAATGGAGAAAAGTTCTTCAGTATGGTCAGCTATACAGGGTTATCACAGGAAATATACATGAATGGATGTGTGTTTCCGGAGATAAGAGATATGCAGTCGGACTGCTGATTCAGGAACTTGCCCGAGCGAATACCCAGTCACATAGATTCTATGCTATGGGCCTTGATCCGTTGAAAAAGTATCGGTTTTA
>ONRO01000123.1 GCA_900320235.1 uncultured Eubacteriales bacterium | reverse complement strand
TCAATGTAAACAACGTCACCGTTTGTTACCTTGTACTGCTTTCCGCCTGTTTCAATAACTGCGTACATTTGTGACACCTACCTGTCTATAAACTCGCTACCGGAGGCGGAGCATTGCTCACTTGGCTGCCCACAGTATGCGGCTTTATAAGCATACCACAAAACACCCGCAATTGTCAAGCATAAACATTATTATTCTGAAATGCAGCGTAACTCACCCGTAGAAAGTCCACTTGGGTTACTGCACTCCTGATTCACGTTTCAGACAGCCTTAAAAGGTTTTTCTCCGCCATCGCCATACTTATTCAGCCCGAACTGCATTATTATATAATTTAAAGCATATTGCCGATAGTATTTTTACACCAGCGAAAATGTATAAGCACTTGATTTTTCATCCTTCACTGACCTCAGGCAATAAAAGAGCCATTCTCCCCATGCAGCTGTTCTGCACAAAAAACCGCCGGCAGCCCGGCGGTTTTCATTATCACATTGGTTTTCTGTCTGACTTTCAGCTATTTCACTTAATTATGTACACTTCTGAAATATTCATCAGCTGCATCATAGTAAAGCCTGAGTGCGCGGACTGTATTGCAGAGATTCTGTTTTGAAGCATTTGAGCCATATACGCTGAGTACAGTGTATACATATGAAAGCGCATTGAAGCTGATATTATATTCTTCGCCGTTTATTGATAATGTATGACTGTCTGCAAGCTCCCTGGCAGTTATATTGTCAACAGATACATAATAGCTGTCGCCTGCCTCTTTAAGCACTGCTGCTTCATCATCAAGCTTTATAACGTAACCATCCTTGTTTTCAGTTTTCATATAAAGCTTTACTCTGGTTTCAGAATCAAGTACAAGTGAATAACCTGTCATTGTTATTCCTGCAGGAACGCTTCCGTTTATCACAGGCTTATATTGTTCAACAGACTCTTTTGTTACAGTACTGAGGTCGTTGTTTGATGTTGCCTGAACTGTTTCATCTCCGAAAAGTACTGCGCTTGCCGTTGTATAATCCTCTAATGCCTTGACAAGCTCTACGATCTTATCATCATAGCTCAGCGGTGCATTTTCCACTGCATTTATATAATCTCTGACACAATAAGAATATTCATTTCCTTCACATACACTCTGACCGTCAGATTTATAAAGTGTCAGCGCATTGTTTTCTGAATCGTACAGAGAAAGTGTAACATCCTTATCAACATCTTTAGCTGCTACCTTATATGTGAATTTATACAGATCTCCGGACTGTCCAAGACATTCTGCTGTCACAGGTACAACCTTCTCGCCCTTCGTACCTGTCATCTTTGCATAGATGCCGCTGTTTTCTGCTGAGCTGGCAAGATTAACATAAAAGTTAATTCCTATCTCTCCTTCAAGTGTCAGACTTGAACCGGTTACTACTGCTGAATCAATCTTTTCCCATTTTGCTTTAAGCGTAATATTACTGTTTACCGGACTGCTGAAATTATAATCATTTCCGTCAAGTGTCCAGCCTTTGAAGATATAACCGGTTTTTTCAGGATCAGCGGGTGCCTGTGCTGATTCGCCGGTCAATACTGTCTGATTTGCAACCTTACTTCCGCCGTCACTGTCAAAGGTAATTGTTGCAGCAATATCCTGTACATATGTTTCTGTTCCTGTTACATCAGGACTTTCTGCCAGCACACCATAAAGCTTTCCGTTTCTCACCCTGATGCCGTAATAATATTTATCGCTGCCTGAGGAAAGTGAACTGAGAACAATTTTTGAATCAGCAGAAGGATTATACATCACTATCTTGTCATGCGTATTATATATAAACCTTCCGCATACATACTCAAGTCCTGAATAAGCACCTATGTATAAACTGTTTTCCTCCCCGACGGGTCTCCAGTAATCATTTATTTCTGTAACTGCTGTCTGTGTATTTGTTTTATAATTATATTTTACGAGTTTTCCGAAGCCGCTTGACGCTGATTCACCTGAAACAGCATAAAACTCATTTTTATCCGGGTCGATCTTGCACATCTTTGAAATATAGCTGTGGAACAAAGCCTTGTCATATTCATCTGACGCTGTATTGATTGTGTTATAGTTACTATGAGGTTGATTCGTATCTGCACTATTTATTCCATTATTACTCCAAAGGAAGAACGTATGTCTTGCAAGACCTGGAAAATCAGGTGTAGGATCATCCCATGTTATATCGGCATGATAATACTTTCCGTCAAGACGGACCATCATCCATTCATGGCTCATTGAACCCGAGGTAACAATCTCGCTGTATATTCCGACCTGACTAAGAAGGTATGCATAGACTCTTGCATAGTTTTCGCAAAGTCCGTATTTCTTTACAAGCAGATTGTAATTGGAATTTTCCAATACATAATGTGCATCAAGAACGATCTCATCATGGAGCACAACAGCCTTTGAAAACTCATCTCTACATGCAGACAGATCATCGCTTACAAGCTCAAGATAATGATCTGCTGCATCATAGAATTCCTCAAGCATCTGAGCAGCTTCTGCTTCGGTAACATCAAGATACGGAACGTATATGCAATTTATATACACATTATCTCCATCATCATAATAATTATAGCTGAAGGATGAATATCTGTTTACAATAAACACATCCGGATGTGTTGACAGAGCCGAACTATAAAGCTGAGATACAATATCGGTGCTTTGCTTATATTCACTGATATCAATATATTTCTGCTTTTTCATCATACCCTGTGCAATAGCATCGATAACTTCCCTGTGATTTTCAACAAATGATGTATCATCAGGATCCACATTAACAGTAATGAAGGATGAATCAGTCGGTGTTGCAGCAGATGTTGTAAGAGCAGCTGCCGGGCATACCATTGCTGCGGCAAGCGTCAAAGCAAGAGTTGTTTTCAATATTTTTTTCATTTAACTCATCTCCGTTTTTCTTTATTTCATTATCCTTTTCTGAATATAATCTGAACTACAATACTCCAATCAGACAACTCAGGCATTTTACTTTTATATTATATTATTTTTTTAAAATAATTTCAACACCTTGCTCGTATT
>ONRO01000267.1 GCA_900320235.1 uncultured Eubacteriales bacterium | reverse complement strand
GGTCAGTGGGCTACAAAGGCTCAGAAGGAAGCTGCAAGATATATTGAGGCTAATGTTGTTGCTTCTTCAAAGGATAAGACTTTCTCATATATTCCGAAGCTCGATCCCGATACATTTACAAAGGATGCAGACTATTTCTATATCTGCATGAACAATACAATCTATGGTACAGTTTACCATGAGCTTCCCGAAACAGGAAATGTTCCGCTCGTAGCTGATATATCATCATGCATTCTCTCAGCTCCGATAGATGTATCAAAGTTCGGCATTCTCTATGCAGGCGCACAGAAGAACATGGCTCCGGCAGGTCTTACAATCGTTATCATCCGCGAGGATCTTATCGGTCATGCTATGGATATCACTCCTACAATGCTCAACTTCAAGACTCATGCAGACAACGGTTCAATGTTCAATACACCGCCCTGCTATACAATCTATATGGCTAAGCTCGTTCTTGAGTGGATCAAGAATGATATCGGCGGTCTTGAGAAGATGAAGGAGATCAACGAGAAAAAGGCTGCTATCCTTTATAACTTCCTTGACAATTCAAAAATGTTCAAGGGTACTGTTGTTCCTGAGGACCGTTCACTTATGAATGTTCCCTTCGTTACAGGCAACGATGAGCTTGACGCTAAGTTCGTTAAGGAAGCAACAGAAAATGATTTCGTTAATATCAAGGGTCACCGCTCAGTCGGCGGCATGAGAGCTTCTATTTACAATGCAATGCCTGTTGAGGGTGTTGAGGCTCTTGTTAAATTCATGGGCGAATTTGAAGCAAGAAATTCCTGATTTTAAACAGAAACGCTGATTTATTCAGCGTTTCATTAATAAGCAGATAAATGATTTGAAGGGTGATAAAAATGTATAATATTCAGACACTTAATAAGATCTCAGCAGCAGGTCTTTCACGTCTCGGCGATAACTATACAGTTGCTGATGACGCTCAGAATCCTGATGCGATCCTCGTAAGAAGTGCAGCTATGCACGATATGGAAATGCCGGAGAGCCTTCTTGCAATTGCAAGAGCAGGCGCAGGCGTAAACAATATTCCGCTTGATAAGTGCTCAGAAAAGGGTATCGTAGTATTCAATACTCCTGGCGCAAATGCAAATGCTGTTAAAGAGCTTGTTCTCACAGCTCTTCTTATCAGCTCAAGAAAGGTAGTTGACGGTATCGAGTGGGCTAAGACACTCAAGGGTAACGGCGACGCAGTAGGCAAGATGGTAGAAAAGGGCAAGAGCCAGTTCGTAGGTCCGGAAATCAAGGGTAAGACACTTGGTGTTATCGGTCTTGGTGCAATTGGTATTCTCGTTGCAAATGCTGCTATCTCACTCGGCATGGAAGTAGTAGGCTATGACCCCTTCCTTTCAGTTGACAATGCGCTTCTTATCTCACGCAAGGTAAAGCATGTCGTATCTCTTGACGAGATCTTCGCAGAAAGCGATTATATCACAGTTCATGTACCGCTCACACCTGATACAAAGGGTGTTATCAATGCAGAAAACATCGCAAAGATGAAGGACGGCGTCCGTATCATCAACTATTCAAGAGCAGACCTTGTAAACAGCACAGATGTTCTTGCAGCATTAAAGAACGGCAAGATCGCTGCTTATACTACTGACTTTGCAACAGACGATATCCTCGGCGAGCCCGGCGTTATCGCTACACCTCACCTCGGTGCTTCAACACCTGAGTCAGAGGATAACTGTGCAGCAATGGCAGCTGACGAGATCAAGGATTTCCTTGAAAACGGCAATATCAAAAATTCCGTTACTCTCCCGAATGTTTCCATGCCCCGCACAGGTGCTGAAAGAATCTGCGTTATCCATAAGAATATTCCGAATATCCTTACAACTGTTACCGCAGCTGTTTCTGAAACAGGAA
Organism: uncultured Eubacteriales bacterium; assembly: GCA_900320235.1. Taxonomy (GTDB): domain Bacteria; phylum Bacillota; class Clostridia; order Oscillospirales; family Acutalibacteraceae; genus UBA1213. The sequence continues at coordinate 1,181 of ONRO01000267.1, read as the reverse complement.
ACAATATCGAAAGCATGGACAGCAAGTCAAAGAAGGATTATGCATACACAATCCTTGACGTTGCTAATGATGTTGATGATTCTGCAAAGGCAAAGATCGCTGCTATCGACGGTGTTATCCGTGTAAGAGTTATCAAATGATTAATAAAATAACTGGGCTTTCATACTGAAAAAATAAAAATGATGTATCGCACCCGAGGCATTATCGTTTCGGGTGCAACTTATATTATCAGCGCCATTAACATATAAGGCCGGAAGGAGTGTTTATTATGAAAATGTCATTTATCTCAGTCTATCGGCTGAATGAACAGGAAAAGAAGTGTCTTACTGATAATATACCTCCGACCAGACAGGAGTTTGACAGACTCTACTGACAATATAAACAGCTGTGTGATCGTGTTGATAAGCAGGAAGCTGTCATCAGGGAGCTTACCATGCGTATTGATGAGCTGAGCGGAATAACCGGCAGTTATCGTGGCTCTGCTGTAAGCCGGGCTTTGATAGAAAAGCTGTATGAGATCCCCGAGGGTTATGATTATGTTGACATTCCGGACGAGACGGAATTATCTGACCGTTCCTCACTTGCGCCGCTTGTTGAGGGGGTAAAGGAAGTCAGAGAGATTGACGACAGCTGGGAAGAGATCCTTGCATCGATCAATAACGGTTCGTACCGCAGGAAATATAGTATCGGAAATTTCAAACCGCTTGACCTCGGCAGTGAGGGTATGGTTGAAATGCAGATAGCCGGCTTTGATGCAGAGGAGCTTTCTGACGGCAGCGGATGGGCTGCAATAACATGGATCAGCAGAAGTGTTCTGAAAGAAAAGCATCGTATGAATCCGCTTTATAAAGAGGGTAAAACCGGTACCGGAGGACTCGGCGGCTGGAAAAACAGTAAAATGAGAGAGTATCTGAATACTGAAATACTGTCGCTGCTGTCTCCGGTTATCCAAAAAAATCTGAAGCAGGTGGTCAAATACACTGTAAGCCTGGATGAAAAAGGAAAAAAGTGTATAACGAATCCACAGAGGATATACTCTGGATACCTTCTGTGAAGGAGGTATTCGGAAAGGTATCCCGCTCTGTACAGGATGCGGAAAAAGCAGCAGTATTCTATAAAGCATTGTTTGATGAAAGCAACAGCAGAGCACGGGGGGATTACTGGTGGTGGCTTCGCTCGGC
>ONRO01000176.1 GCA_900320235.1 uncultured Eubacteriales bacterium | reverse complement strand
CGAATGAATATCTTCATGAATCCTGATTCAGCAGAATAAAAGCAAAAACACCTGTTTGTGCCATCAAAGATATTTTGGTGCTTTTAATTCCTTATAAGAATATTACATATATAATATTTTGGTATAATTAATGATGTATAATTGTTTGCAAAAGTAAAAAGCTCTGACTTGAAGCATGCTTTTTGATGTCATCTGATGCATTGATAAGGAAAATCAGATCTGAGCTGCTGAGTCAGTACTGCCGTAAAAGAAAAGGAAAAGGGAAAAACTATGAGAATGAGAAATAAGCCCTGGGCGAGGCCCGAGCTTGAAGCCTGCGATTATTTTATCAGGGAGCCTGAACAGCTTCGTGACCGCTGGAATGAAAGGTTTGCTGAAAAGCAGCCCTTCTATCTTGAACTTGGCTGCGGAAAGGGCGGTTTTATCGCTCAGGCAGCAGTAAAAAATACGGATATCAATTATCTTGCAATCGACCTGGAATATAAAATGCTTGGACTTGCAAGGAGAAAGGTGTCCGCTGCATATGAGGAAAAAGGACTGGAAACGAGAAATATTCTCCTGACAGCATATAATATCGAAAAGATAAATCTGCTTTTCGGAGAAAAGGATACTGTGGACAGAATATATATAAATTTCTGTAATCCATGGCCGAGAAATAAACATAAAAAACACAGACTTACCCATCCGAGACAGCTTGAACAGTATAAATCATTTCTTGCACCCGGTGGTGAGATACATTTCAAAACCGATGATGATGAACTTTTTGAGGAAAGCGTAGAATATTTTGAACAGTGCGGCTTTGAAATACGTTATATAACAAGAGATCTTCATTCTTCAGGCTATGAGCCAAATATTATGACAGAGCATGAAAAAATGTTTTCGGATGAGGGTATTCTTATCAAATTCCTGATAGCTGTGATGCCTGAAGACGGAAAAAATGATGTGGAAGAGAAAGAAAACTGAGAGTTTTTGAAAAACGGATGTGCGCTTCCTCAGAATGAGGTGTTGAATTGAAAAGAATAAATAAACTGATAAAAGGTATCGCTTCTGCGGTGCTTATGACAGTGATGCTCTGCGGCTGCAGTGATATAGGCTTCGGAGATCAGTCGATGCTTCGCCCCCCGAGAGCAACCGGAGATCAGGCGGCTATGCAGCAGATAATAAGCGAAGAGGCAGCAGGCAGCTATACATTGAAATATCCGCAGAAAGGTGAATTCAGGTCTGCGGTGAATATCTTTGAGGACTCTGACGGAACAGAATATGCAGCTGCACTCTATTCTACCGATAATGACTCCAGGATGCATGTTACCATAATGGTACATGATAAGGATAAAGAAAAGGATAAATGGCGCTCTCTCGGAAGCTGCTCGAATTCGGGAACAGGCGTAGACAGGATAATATACAGGGATATCACATCTGACGGAAAGGGCGAATTCCTGATCGGCTGGTCAGGATATAATCCCGGAGTGAATAATCTCGTGGTGTATTCACTGTATAGTGATACAGTCCGTGAGATGGTCATAGATGAACCGTATACAGATTTTGTCATAGCTGATATCACAGGGGATAAAACAGATGATATAATGCTTCTGTCGCTGAGAAATAATCAGTCGCCTTCAACAGCAACGCTTTTCCAGTATTCTGAACAGGACAAAAGACCGATCAGTAAATTTGCCCTTGTTCTTGATTCTGAGGTAACAGAGTTCAACAGTGTTGTCAGCGGAAAAATCGATAAAAAAACGACAGGTATAGTGATCGACGGCGAAAACGCACTTGAACAGAATTCAACTCAGGTCATATATTATGACAAAAAAGAGAAAAAGCTTGTCGATCCTCTGCTGACAGAAACAGACAGCGGTCAGAACAAGAATGTTACCCTGAGAAAAGAGGTAATCACAGCAAGGGATATTGACGGGGACGGAATCATTGAAGTTCCGGTCATAAGCGAAATGGCAGCGCCGAAGGATATCAAGGCAGGAAATGTATGCAGCTGTACAGCATGGAAACAGATCAATACAGAGGACGGTTCACTTATTACAAGAATGAATACAGTCTATAATTATAATGACAGCTATTATTTTATTCTGCCGGAAAGATGGGCAAGCAATGTGACAGCTCTGTCTGACAGCGAAAACCGACTTCTGACATTTTATGTATGGAGCAATAATACCCTGACACTCGGAGATAAGCTTCTTGAAATACACCGCTACAACAGATCCGAGTGGGATAGGATGGATCAGGGTGACTATATGATGCTTTATACGGTAAATAATAAGGGCCGTGAATTTATTATTGCCGCTCAGATTTTCAAGACAAAGCAAAAGGGAATGGAATCTTTGAATCTTGAAAAGTCAGAGCTTGAAGAAAATGTTAAACTTATATAAAAGTGAAAGGACGGATAAACATGAAAAATATACTTGTTGCAGAGGATGAAACAGCGATCAGGGATTTTGTTGTTATCAATCTCGAAAGAGCAGGCTATAATGTAACTGAGGCTGAAAACGGAGCTGTTGCGCTGAAAAAATATGATGAAGCGAACGGTGATTTTGATATTGCAGTGCTTGATATCATGATGCCTGAAATGGACGGACTTACAGTATGCAAGGAACTGAGAAAGCGCAACGGCGAGCTCGGAGTAATAATGCTTACTGCGAAGACACAGGAAATGGATAAGGTTACAGGCCTGATGCACGGTGCAGACGACTATGTAACAAAGCCATTTTCACCGATGGAGCTTGTTGCAAGAGTTGATGCCCTCTACCGCAGAATAGCTATTTCAGAAATGAGAAGCGAAAACAATTTCAAGGAAGAGATCAAATCAGGAGATTTTGCGCTCAATCTCAAAAATCACTCGCTGAAGAAAAACGGCAAGCTGATCGAGCTGACTCAGGTTGAATTCCAGATAATGGAATATTTCTTTTCAAATCCCGGTACAGCACTTGACAGAAGTGCAATACTTAAATATGTATGGGGTGAGCAGTATGTCGGCGAGGAAAAGATCGTTGATGTAAATATACGCCGTCTCAGAATGAAGGTTGAGGATAATCCGTCGTCACCGAAATATATCGTGACTGTATGGGGACTTGGCTATAAATGGGAAGCATAAGCTTCTGAACAAAAATTCCTGACGAAAGGGAGTTTGTCTTTGAAAGGTATCACAAAGCGGTGGGTGCTGAATACATTTGCCGTTATCTTGATTATATTATGTATACTGATAATCGCATTTGCACTTATCGTTCAGAATTTTTATTATAACGGAATAAGACAGACGCTCAATGGCAGAGCCAGTGAGCTTGTCAATATTTTCGGTGATTACAATAACGACTTCATTGATACAGCAAGAGAATATGTAGAGAATTTTCCCGATAAGGAAATGATGGAGCTGATGGTAATCAATGAAAACGGAAAGGCTGTGATCAATTCCACAGGCTTTTCACCTGATAATGATGAATCAATGGTCGATTATGACAGGGCATTGTCCAATACAGAGCATTACGGAGACTGGCACGGCGAAATAAGCTCGGGCGAGAACGTAATGGCACTGACAAGGGTCATTACAAATAATAACAATGATCCTGTGGGAGCGATAAGGTATGTCGTTTCACTTGAAGAAGCCGACAGGAAGATTTTTATAGCGATATCTGCGGTCTGCCTTGTCGGAATACTTATCATGTTCTTCATTTTCATTTCAAGCACATATTTTCTCAGTTCTATTGTCCGGCCGGTCCGTGAGATAAGCGAAACTGCGAAAAAGATTGCTCAGGGAGATTTCAACGCGAGAATAGATAAATTCTATGATGATGAGATCGGTGATCTGTGCGATACGATAAACTATATGGCGGGAGAGCTTGGAACAGCCGATAAGATGAAAAACGATTTTATCTCGTCGGTGTCGCATGAACTGAGAACTCCCCTGACTGCAATAAAGGGCTGGGCTGAAACCATGCAGCTTGACGGTTTCCAGGATAAACGGACCCTTGAAAAGGGTATCGGCATCATAATCAAAGAAACAGAGCGTCTGGGCGGTATCGTTGAGGAGGTACTTGATTTCTCAAGGATACAGCAGGACCGGATGGTGCTTATCATGGACAGAGTTGATCTTATTGCAGAGCTTGATGAATCGATATATATGCTCAAGGAAAGAGCAAACAGGGAAAACAAGCATATTGTTTATGAAGCACCTGAAATGCTTCCGATTATTGTCGGCGACAGGAACAGACTCAGACAGGTGTTTATGAATATCATAGATAATGCATTGAAATATTCTTCATCTGACGGAATAGTCAATATCAATGCCGACTATGTTGAAGATGAAATAATAATAACCGTTGCCGACAACGGCTGCGGAATATCTGCGGAGGATCTGCCGAAGGTAAAGCAGAAATTCTATAAGGCAAATCAGACAGTAAGAGGCTCAGGTATAGGTCTTGCCGTTGCTGACGAGATAATAAAGCTCCACCACGGTACACTTGATATTGACAGTACAGAAGGAGAAGGTACGACTGTTACCATTACAATTCCCGTAGAAAAGGAGCAGCCTGAGGAGGAACAGACGGAAGAGGAAGAATGAGGGGAAGGTTAACAAAATGAAAAGGGAAAAAACAAAGCTTATTACCTCAATAGGCGGTCAGGCTCTTATCGAGGGAATAATGATGAGAGGACCGAAGAAATCCACTATTGCTGTCAGGAAAAGTGACGGCAGTATCGAGCTTGAGGAAATAAAGCCGCTTGACTGGGGAAAAAAGCATAAGCTGCTCAGACTGCCGTTTGTCAGAGGTGTCGTCAATATGATCGATTCCCTTGTCACAGGAGAAAAGGCACTTATGAAATCAGCCGACAAGGCGCTTGACGGCGAGGAAGAACCGGAGGTCAAGCCTTCAAAGCTTGATATGTGGCTTGAAAAGACTTTCGGAGATAAGATACTGAATATTGTTATGATAATTTCAACTATCATTGCAGTCATTTTCTGTATCGGCGTGTTTTATTTCACCCCCACATGGCTATTCAATTACTCTGCGGAGGTCCTGACCTTTATGAAAAGCCCGGTTCTCGGAATGGAGCGTTTCTGGCAGTCAGCCTATGAGGGTGTGATAAGAATAATACTGTTTCTTATTTATATGTGTCTTTGTACGCTGAATAAGGATGTAAAAAGAGTATTCCAGTATCACGGAGCAGAGCATAAGACAATCTTCTGCTATGAATACGGTCTGGAGCTTAATGTAGAGAATGTTAAAAAACAGACACGCTTTCATCCCCGCTGCGGAACAAGCTTTATGGTGCTTATGCTCATCGTTGGTATCATAATCGGTCTGTTTATTCCGATCAATCACCCGGTTATCAGACCGGTTGTAAAATTCTGCCTGCTTCCTGTTACAGTCGGAATAGGCTATGAACTGATAAAGATCTGCGGAAGACATGATAATTTCCTTACAAGACTGATCGCAGCCCCCGGACTATGGATGCAGCGTATTACAACAAAGGAACCTGATGAAAAAATGATCGAGGTAGCAATTGAAGCTATGAAGGATGTAATTCCTGAAAATGGCGAGGACAGGATAAAATGAAATACAGTGAGCTTTTTAAAAAAGCTGTAACAGAGCTTTCAGCTGCCGGAAATGAAGCTCCTGAATATGAAGCAAGAGAGCTGATGTATCATTTTCTCGGCACTGACCGTATGTTCCTTATTGACAGGGCAGAGGATAATGTGCCGGAAGAAAAGGAAATTCTGTTTATGGATGCAGTTGAAAAGCGTAAAACAGGCTTTCCGCTTCAGTATATTCTCGGAAGCTGGAGCTTTATGGAAACAGAGCTGAGCGTAGGGGAGGGAGTTCTTATTCCCCGTGATGATACCGAGGTATGTGTCAGGGAATGTATGGAGCTTCTTGACAGAACGGGTATTGCTGCACCGGTAATACTTGAACTGTGCAGCGGAAGCGGAGCGATTTCCCTTGCACTTGCAAAGCAATACCCCTTTGCAAGGATAACAGCACTTGAGCTTTCGGAAAAGGCTTACGGATATCTGTGCAGGAATATCAGAGGAAATAATGCGGATGAAAATGTAAAGCCAGTGAGGGCAGATGTTTTTACTGCATATGTGGATTTTCCTGATCATAGCTTTGATGTTCTGATATCAAATCCGCCCTATATCCGCACAGATGAAATACCAACCCTGCAGAAAGAGGTGGGCTTTGAACCTCAGATGGCTCTTGACGGCGGAAGCGATGGTCTGGATTTTTACCGGTGCATTGCTGAAAAATGGCTGAAAAAGCTGAAAAGCGGCGGAATAATATCTCTTGAGATAGGTGAACAGCAGGGCAGAGATGTAACAGGCCTTCTTTTGCATAACGCAGCAGAAAATGTCCGTGTGATAAAGGATATAGCAGGACTTGACAGGACAGTTTCGGGATTTATCAGATAGAAGGTGTACAATTTATTGTACATTCTGATAAACTGTCAATATTGCTTTTAAAGAGTAAAGAGAGTATAATAAACTAATCGGATAATTAAGATGGGTATCCGCCCGTAATAATGATATATCATGGGTTTTTCCCCGCTAATATGAAAGGATTGATAATAAATGGCAGTAGATAAGCAGAAGGCTCTTGAAACAGCTCTTCACCAGATAGAAAAGCAGTTCGGTAAGGGTGCAGTAATGCGTCTTGGAGAAAATGTCGCAATGCAGGTCGATGCAATACCGACAGGATCTCTTTCACTTGATATGGCACTGGGTATCGGCGGACTTCCGAAGGGACGTATCGTTGAGATATACGGTCCGGAATCATCAGGTAAGACGACCCTTGCTCTACACTGTATCGCAGAGGCGCAGAAAAAGGGCGGCTATGCTGCATTCATAGATGTTGAGCATGCTCTTGACCCGATATATGCAAAGGCACTCGGAGTAGATATTGATTCACTTCTCGTTTCACAGCCTGATACAGGTGAAGATGCTCTCGAGATAGCAGAAGCACTTGTTCGCTCGGGTGCGATAGATATAATCGTAGTTGACTCCGTTGCAGCACTTGCACCGAAGGCGGAAATCGAGGGCGATATGGGTGCAGCTCATGTGGGTCTTCAGGCAAGACTGATGTCACAGGCACTCAGAAAGCTTGCCGGCTCAATATCAAAGCTTAACTGTGTTGCTATTTTTATCAATCAGCTTCGTGAAAAGGTCGGAGTAATGTTCGGAAACCCCGAAACAACACCAGGCGGACGTGCACTCAAATTCTACGCGTCTGTCCGTATCGATATCAGAAAGATAGACACCCTCAAGGCAGGCGGAGAAATAATCGGCTCAAGGACAAGAGCTAAGGTAGTAAAGAATAAGATCGCACCTCCGTTCCGTGAGGCAGAATTTGATATCATGTACGGCCAGGGTATTTCAAGAACTGGTGAGCTTCTTGACCTTGCTGTACAGCTGGATATAATAAAGAAAAGCGGAGCATGGTTCTCCTATGACGGAAACCGTATAGGACAGGGCCGTGACAATGCAAAGGAATTTCTCAGAAATAACCCTGAGATCGCAGCAAAGGCAGAAGAAGAGCTTATGGCAAATAAGGATAAGCTTACATTCACAAGACAGACCTCCAAAAAGACAAAGAAGGCTGCTGCATCAGATGATTCGACCGACCAGGGTTCAGAACGTCCGGAGACAAAACCTGTCGATGGTGTACCTGAAGCACCTGCTGCAGAGGGAGAATCAAGGACCTCAAATGAGGATATCGATATAATGGTGGACTGATATGCTGATAACAGCTGCTGAGGAAAGAAAAAAAGGGATGACCGCCCTGTATATTGACGGTGAATATGCTGTAAGTGTGGATACAGTAACGCTGATGTCGTCGGGATATAAAACCGGATCAGAAATAAACGATGAACAGCTTTATGAACTGATACAGATGTCAAAGATAAACAGGGCAAAGGAAAAGGCTTTGTATCTGATCGAATACAGAGCACGCTCACGAAAGGAAATAGAGGATAAGCTTGTGCCGCTTTACGGTGAGCAGGCCGCAGAGCAGGCAATAGAACGTCTTGAACAGCTCGGACTGATAGATGACGAAGGCTTTGCAAGGGAATTTGCAAGACAGCTTTTTGAAAACAGACATTATTCTTCAAAAAGAGTATCATATGAGCTGATAAAAAAAGGTATCGACAGGTATATTATAGAAGAGATAATTGAGGAGCTTGAGCCTGACCCGCATGAGCAGATCGAAAGAATACTCAGCACAAAGTATTCACGCTGCCTTGATGATGAAAAAGGCAGACAGCGTGCTATAAACGGGCTGAGAGCAATGGGTTTCAGCTGGTATGATATCAAAGATTGCCTGCCGGAATGAAAAACAATAATAATAATTCAGGCTGAATCGCGGAAAACAGGTTTGGCAATGAACTGAAAAGCGAGGTAAAAGCATGGCTGTAAAGGTTGGAATGGTCAGTCTTGGCTGTTCAAAAAACAGAGTTGACGGAGAAATGATGCTCTATACTCTTAAAGAAAAGGGTTTTGAACTTGTACAGGATGTCGAATATTGTGATGTAGCGATCGTCAACACCTGCGGCTTTATTGAGGATGCAAAGCAGGAAAGTATAGAAGAAATACTTGAGCTTGTGCGACTTAAAAATGAGGGCACTATCCGTGCTATAATAGTTACCGGCTGTCTTGCTGAAAGATATCAGAGCGAGGTAATGAAAGAACTGTATGAGGTCGATGCTGTTGTAGGTATCGGCGGAAATAAGGATATTGCCGAAGTAATAAACAATGTTCTTGAGAAGAAAAAAGTTGAGCTTTATCCCGGGAAGGAAGAACTTCCTCTGTGCGGAGGAAGAATACGCTCAACACCGTTCTATTATACATATCTGAAAATTGCAGAGGGCTGTGACAACAGATGCACATATTGTGCGATACCGATGATAAGAGGACATTTCCGCAGCCGTCCGATGGAAGATATAATAAGCGAGGCAGAACAGCTCAGCGAAAAGGGCGTGAAGGAGTTTATCATAATAGCTCAGGATACCTCACGCTATGGAGAGGATCTGTGCGGACATTCACTCCTGCCGGAGCTTCTGAGAAGACTTTGCAAAATAGAAAAGCTGTGCTATATCAGAGTGCTTTACTGCTATCCTGAGAGGATCACAGATGAGCTGATAGACGTGATTGCATCTGAACCAAAGGTGCTGAAATATATAGATATTCCAATGCAGCACTGCTGTGAATCAGTTCTGAAAAGAATGAACCGTAAGGGCAGCAGAAAAAGTCTTACAGCACTTGTAAACAAGCTGCGCGAGAGGATCCCCAGGCTTGTTATCAGAACAACTCTTATGACAGGCTTCCCCGGAGAAACAGAGGAGGATTTTGCAGAGCTATCTGATTTTGTCAGGGAAATGCATTTTGAAAGACTTGGCTGCTTTGCATATTCGATCGAGGAGAATACACCTGCTGCAAATATGAAGGATCAGCTTGACGAGGAAACAAAACGTCACCGCCAGAATATCATCATGGAACAGCAGAGTATGATGATGGTACAGACAAACCGCAGATTCATCGGTAAGAAGCTTAGTCTGCTTTGTGAAGGCTATGACAGACCGACACAGTGCTACTACGGCAGAACATATGCAGACGCACCGGAGGTGGACAGCAAGGTTTATTTCATAACCGAGGGGGGTGAAAAGCCGAAGATAGGAGAGGTTGTAAAGGTTGTAATAACAGATTCACTTGAATATGACCTTATGGGCGTTCTTCAGCCGAAGTAATGCACATTCTTTGGGAACGCACTATTACGCCTGAAAGACTGTAATATCTCTGAAAAGAGACAGATCCGGCGTTTCCGTAATCAAATTTATTATCCCGGAGGATACAAATGAATTTACCAAATAAGCTTACGATGCTTCGTATCATTCTTGTACCGTTTTATATATTTTTCCTTCTGATGCCTGGAATACCGCATCATTATCTGATCGCACTGATAATCTTCGGTGCAGCATCATATACAGACCATCTTGACGGAAAAATCGCAAGGAAGTATAATATGATAACCGATTTCGGCAAATTTGCCGACCCGCTTGCCGACAAGATAATGATTCTTGCAGCCCTTGCATGCTTTGTGCAGCTCGGACTGACAAATGCTGTGGTGCTTACAGTAATTGTAGCAAGGGAATTTATGGTTACAGCAATGCGTCTTGTTGCATCTTCAAAGGGAAAGGTCGTTGCTGCTAATAACTGGGGCAAGGCAAAGACTATAAGCCAGATAGCAGCTGTGCTGCTTGTAATGATTTTCCAGTATATACTCGAACTTGGAGCAATGGGACTTGTAAATATCAATACTGCTTCATTAATACCTGTGTTCGGCTTAATAGGAGAGATAGCACTCTGGATATCAGCTCTTCTTACAGTTATTTCCGGAGTTGTCTATATTGTTCAGAACTTTGAATTCATAAAAAACGCAAAATGATCTTATCATAAGTGTGATGCTTGTGAATAAGGTTTTTTCTGTAAAAACTAAACTGTTACAGAATAATAAGAATGCTCCCCGGTCAAGGGAATATGTAATATCAGCAAAAATTTTAACATGAGGGGAGGCAGTTCTGTGAGTTTGGATTTTTTTACCATGGATTATTTCCCTGTAATAGGAAGTTTTTTTCTCTTTATCTTTATATGGAGAAATTCAGAGCTTGATGAAAACGTCCGTAGGATTTTCTATGCCCTTATTGCACTGTCAGATCTTGAATTGGTTAATTTCAATATGGAATATTACTTTCCGGCCAGGAATATGGACAGCATATGGACGGTCACGGTAACCTGTATCGGATATATACTTCGTCCCTTGCTTCTCTACCTGTTCATAATGATAGTGATAAGAAATGTAAAGAGCGTAAGGCTGAGAAGACTTATGTTCATACCGGTTGTGATAAATACCCTGTTTTCACTATCAGGCTTTTTTACAGATCTTGCTTATTCCTATGATGAAAACAATGTCTTTCACAGAGGTCCCCTCGGATGGTTTTCACATGTCGTGATGATATTCTACCTGATATCAATACTTGTTCTGTCCTTGAAATACAAGAGAAAAGGACATGGCTTTGAGCAGGTTGTTCTGTTTATCATGACATTCATCCTGACATTCGGATCGTTTATGGAATCTATACTCGGAAATCTTGTGGTTCTGAGAATATCTATAATTGCATCAATAATATTTTACTATATGTTCTTTCAGTCACAGACATATAAGGACGACAGATCAAAGAAAATGCTTGAACAGGCACAGAAGCTTGAAACAATATCATTACAGGTTGTTACTGCCCTTGCAGGAACTGTTGATGCAAAGGATGCCTATACAAACGGTCATTCCCGGAGAGTCGCACAGTATTCAAGAGATATTGCAAAAAAGCTTGGCTGCAGCGAACAGTTTTCAAAGGATATTTATTTTATGGGAACACTCCATGATATCGGAAAGATAGGAATACCTGACCATATAATCAATAAAAAGGGCAGGCTGACGGATGAAGAATATGAAATAATAAAAACACATCCGGCTATCGGCTCAGAAGTGCTGAAAAAGATCACAGATATGCCGAATCTGTATTGCGGAGCAAGATGGCATCATGAGCATTATGACGGAACAGGTTATCCTGACGGAATAAGCGGAGAGGAAATACCTCTTGAAGCAAGAATAATTGCTGTTGCTGATGCATATGATGCAATGTCATCGAAAAGAAGCTACCGCGATCCGATGAAGCAGGCAGATATCAGAAAAGAACTCGTCCGAGTAAGAGGAAGTCAGCTTGATCCTGAGATTACAGATGTAATGATAGATATGATCGATAATGATCCTGATTATCTGCTCAGAGAAAGATGATATTTTGCTGAATTAATGAAATGGAAAAAAATTTTTAATTCCTGTTAACATTCAGGGAATTTTGTTGTATAATAGATAACAGCAGAGATGTCTGCTGATGAATATGGAAGCTATGACGGAGAATAGTAGCGTTGGAGTAACCTTGCAGAGAGCAGGCGGCTGGTGCGAGCCTGCGGAAACAAAAACGTGAATGCACTCTATCAGCTCATGATGTGAAAGGAAACGAATAGCATTATGCGTGTGCCGGCGTTAAAGGCTTTGAGGGCAGGAGTGTTTCCTGCTGAATATGGGTGGAACCACGCTGCGGCGTCCCTTCGGGAGCTGCAGCATTTTTTTAGTTCGCCCGGCATGGGCGTAGTCTAATCGGTGAAAGTCCGTAAAGTGCCCTGATAGTGGGAAACTTACAGCCAAAGG
>ONRO01000124.1 GCA_900320235.1 uncultured Eubacteriales bacterium | reverse complement strand
TAAAAATTTTAAAATACTAATTGACAATAAATTATTATGTGTTATAATAAACTCAGCGGGTAAGAAAAATACCCGGATAACAGATCAGATGATCTGAAACAAAATGTCCCGGTCATATGAGGCCGGCGTAACTTTAAGGAGGTTATTTATATGGCAGCAATTGAATTACATGATGTAGAAGTCCAGGCTTTCCTTGCAGAGATTGATAAATGTGAAGGCGACGTATTCCTCGTAACTGATGAGGGCGACCGTCTTAATCTTAAGAGTAAACTTTGTCAGCTTATAGGTCTTACACAGCTTATCGAAGGCGGTAAGATCAGTAACGCTCATATCGAGTGCACAAAGCCTGAGGATGAGTCAATGCTTTTCAGATTTAATATTTTTGGTGCAGCAAACGATACAAAAGAAGAAGAGACAAAGTCTGAAGAGAAAAAGGAAGAAGAAAAGAAGGATGAATCAAAGGATTGATACTTCTTTCATTCTGAAAAAATCAAGGACCGTTACCATATTCCGGTAACGGTCCTTTTTTCTGGTAATCAATTAGATGAAAGTGTATTTGAAAAATGGTCGCAGATATCTTTCAGACAGCAGTTCTCGCAGAATGCTTTTCTGGCTGTACAAACGGCTCTGCCGTGAATAACAAGTCTGTGGCAAAAGTCGTTGGATTTTTCAGCAGGGAGCAGGGGGCGGAGAATTTTTTCTATTCTAACAGGATCCTTGATATTGTGAAAGCCAAGTCTTGAAGTGATCCTGATACAATGAGTGTCAACAACAACAGCTGGTTTGCCAAAAATATCTCCGACAACAAGGTTTGCAGTTTTTCTTCCAATACCCGGAAGTCTTACAAGTTCTTCGATAGTATCCGGAACGATTCCGTTGTATTCAGCACAAAGCATCTTTGCCATTGCTGAAATATCCTTAGCTTTAGTTTTGTAAAGGCCACAGCTTTTTATAAGCTCTTCGATATCCCCGACCTTAGCTTCAGCGAATGCTTCAGCAGTAGGGAATCGTCCAAAAAGAGCAGGGGTTACCATATTGACTCTTTTGTCAGTACATTGAGCTGCAAGACGAGTAGCAATAAGTAATTGTAGCGGATCAGTATATACAAGAGAGCAAACTGCATCAGGGTATTCTTTTTCGAGCAGTTCAACAGCCTTTTCTGCTTTTGCTTTATCAGTCATGGTTATTCCTCCGTTTTGAAAGATCAGGTCATCAGCCTGAAAAAGACTGGTGACCTGAAAAAAAGTATTACGGAATTAATCTCTCTTTTTAGAATCAATTTCTTCCTTAGCCATTTTAATGAAATCATCAACGGACATTGTGCCCATATTAACATTCTTTCTGTTACGGACAGAAACAGTTCCTTCCTCAATTTCCTTATTGCCGATAACGAGCATGTAAGGAATTTTTTCAAGCTGAGCTTCTCTGATTTTATAGCCGATTTTCTCATTTCTGAGGTCAGTTGTAACACGTATTCCGGCAGCAAGGAGTTTTTCTTCTATTTCCTTAGCTTTGTCTGCAAGGTTTTCACTAAGCGGCATAACACGTGCCTGCTCAGGCATAAGCCACATCGGAAGAGCACCGGCAAAATGTTCAAGCATATATGCAAGTGTTCTTTCAAAGCAGCCGAGAGAAGTTCTGTGAATGATATAAGGCAGTTTTTTCTGACCATCCTTATCAATATAATACATGCCGAATTTTTCAGCAAGAAGCATATCAATCTGAATTGTAACGATAGTATCTTCCTTGCCGAACACATTCTTGTACTGAATATCAAGCTTAGGACCGTAAAAAGCAGCCTCGTCAATACCTACTTCATATTCAAGACCGATATTGTCAAGAATTCTGGCCATAGCAGACTGAGCATCTTCCCACTGTTCCTTTGTACCCTCGTATTTGTTGTTCGGGTTTGCAGGATCCCACTGAGAGAAACGGAATGTACAATCTTCAAGAAGTCCGACTGTATCAAGGAAATATTTAGCAAGTTCAAGACAGCCTTTGAATTCTTCCTCAAGCTGATCCGGACGGATAATATAGTGTCCCTCAGAGATAGTAAACTGACGAACACGGATAAGACCGTGCATTTCACCTGAAGCCTCATTTCTGAAAAGTGTAGAAGTCTCAGTAAGACGCATTGGAAGCTCACGGTAAGAACGCTGTTTGTTAAGATAAACCTGATACTGGAAGGGACAAGTCATAGGACGAAGAGCAAAACATTCTTTAGTTTCATCATCTGCATCACCGAGAACAAACATTCCGTCACGATAATGATCCCAGTGTCCGGAAATCTTGTAAAGTTCACGTTTAGCGAGAAGCGGAGTTTTTGTAAGCTGACAACCCTTTGCCTGTTCAACATCCTCGACCCATCTCTGAAGGAGCTGAATAACTCTTGCACCCTTTGGCATAAGAACCGGAAGACCCTGACCGACATAGTCAACTGTTGTAAAGTATTCAAGCTCTCTGCCTATTTTATTGTGGTCACGAAGTTTAGCTTCTTCGAGAGCCTTGAGATGTTCTTCGAGCTGTGATGCCTTTGGAAAGGATACACCATATACACGGCAAAGCTGATTATTTTTGCTGTCACCCCTCCAGTAAGCGCCTGTGCAGGTTGTAAGCTTAATAGCTTTGACTGGAGAAACGTTCATAAGATGAGGGCCTGCACAAAGATCTGTGAACTCTCCCTGTTTGTAGAAACTGATATCTTCACCTTTGTCAGAGTGCTCCTTGCAAAGTTCAACTTTGTAAGGTTCGTTCATATCCTCGAGCAGCTTAACAGCTTCATAAGGAGCAAGCATGAATTTTTCGATTTCAAGACCTTCCTTGACAATTTTCTTCATTTCAGCAGTAATCTTTTCAAGTTCCTCGGGAGAGAAAGGCTTTTCAACGTCAAAATCATAATAAAAGCCGTTGTCAATTGCCGGACCGATAGCAAATTTTGCATCAGGATAAAGACGTTTTACAGCCTGAGCAAGAATATGAGAAGTTGTATGCCAGAAAGCTTTTTTTCCGTCTGTGTTGTCAAATGTAAGTATTTCAAGTGAGCAGTCATTTTCAATAACAGTTCTCAGATCACAGACAACACCATTGATCTTACAAGCACAAGCTGATTTGTACAGACCCATGCCCAGTGATTTTGCAACATCAGCTGCACTGACGCCGCTTTCAAATTCTTTGATAACGTCATCTTTTAAAGTTACCTTAATCATTTTTTATGCCTCCAGATTCTAAAAATATTCTGCTTAATAATATTTGCGGTAAAACAAAAAGCCTCGCTCTGCCGTATACGAAGATACAGCAGGGGCGAGGCATAAGCTTCACGGTTCCACCCTGATTTTCGGTCTAAGACCGCTTATGGGATAATAAAGATCCCGGACATGATAACGGATGCCGACCGTTCTGACTCAGGCAAAGCGGTTGTCAGAAAGCTCAGAGGCGGTTTCGGATCAGACGTATAATACAGCGGCTTCCAGCCCATGACCGCCATTCTCTGGATTATACCTTTGTCTTATCCGCTTCCTCATCATAGCAGATAAAATATTATATTTGTACTATATCACGATTTTATAAAACTGTCAACACCATAATAATAATTTTTAATTACAGAACTATCAGATTTTACCCCATAGTTTTCTTAAGGCATCAGTAGTATCAGTTTCTCTGACCTTAGCCTTAACTTTAAGAATACTTGACGGTCTTAAAATAAGCTCATCGATTTTGAGTGCGAGAAGATTCATTGTTACAGCAGTATCATCCGCAATTTCACCGAATAAGGAAACCTTCTTTCCACGCTTATGAGCATTGTCTGCTACAAGTTTTACAAGTCTGCGGATTGCAGGATGATATGGACGATAGAAGTCAAGGAGCTTCTGATTATCTCTGTCCATAGCAAGTGTATACTGAATAAGATTATCGGTATTGATACTTACAAAATCAACCTGAGAACAAATCTCATCTGAGATTATAGCAGAAGCCGGAGTTTCAATTACGACACCGATTTTGACATTTTCGCTAAAGCTATGACCTTGCAGACGGAGTTCATTTTTTATCTTTTTGATTTCTCTTTTAATAAATTCAATTTCTTCAAGACTGCTGACCATAGGCAGAAGTATAGAAAGATTACCATAGGCAGAAGCTCTGAATAAAGCTCTGAGCTGAGTTTTGAAGAACTCAGGATTCTCAAGTGAAATCCTGACTCCACGGAACCCAAGAGCAGGGTTTTTTTCATTAGGAATATCAAGGTAGTCCATACCTTTGCCTGATCCTCCGTTCACGGTATCAATAACAACACTCTGATCGGGGAAGGCACGAAGTAATGTTTTGTAAGTTTCGAACTGTTCACTTTCATCAGGGGCATTTTCTCTGCTCATGAAGAGGGATTCACTTCTGAACAATCCGATACCTTCAGCATCATTAGCCTTGACTTTTTCAATATCTTCAAGTCTGTTTATATCAGCAGAAAGACGAATATATTGTTTATTTTTTGTTTCAGACGGAAGACCGATCTGCTTGCTCATACGCAGCTGATGTTTAAGATAACGGTCACGTTTAGCCTTGTAAAACGCCAGAGTATTATCATCAGGTTCAATAATAAGCTTTCCGAGCTGACCGTCGATAATAGTTGTTTTTCCGCTGAAGTTGCCAAGTGGTTCATGGATTTGTATTACAGAGGGAAGACCCATTGTTCTTGCAAGTATAGATGTATGAGAGCTTTGAGAACCGCCGTTTGTAGCAAATCCGAGGAGGTTTTCTTCATTAAAGGAAACAGTATCACTCGGAAGAAGATCAGTCGCACCGATTATAACAGGCTCATGTTCATCAATTATAATATCTTCAGCATTTTTATTCTGAAGAATCTGAAGAAGGATATGGGAAGCATCAATAATATCATTGCATCTTGCTCTGAAATAATCGTCATCGATAGCTTTGAACATGTTTGCAAGCTTAGTTGAAGCATTATAGACTGCAAGCTCAGCATTTTTTCTTTTCTTGATCGCAGATTCCACAAGATCGACAAATTTGGAGTCTTCAAGGATAAGAATATGGGTCTGGAAGATAACTGATTCATTTTTTGTTACTCTTTCGCATGCATTGTTATAGATTTCATTCAGATGAATTTTTGCAAGAGCCATACCATCATGATATCTTTCAAGCTCCTGTTCAACATCATCTACTTCGTAATTAGGAATGTCCAGGATCGATTTCTTGTAAAAAAACAGTTTACCTATTGCAATTCCACCTGATACGCCTTTTCCGGTCAATTCTTTCATACATCTCACCTCCAGAAACATGATAAGTAATCAAACAGATTAAACAGAGTAAGTGAAATAAAATATTATAAATAAATTCTATAACACCTACCTGAATAATGTACATCAAAATAATACAATCCTCCTAATACCATTAAACTACAAAATTGACAAATTGTCAAGTAAAAAATACATACACTTTGTTTAAAAACAATAAAATCTTTGATAAAATGTGAAAAATAAATATCTATGATTCAAAATATTTTTAAAATTTCTATATATGAAATCCTGATTGGAATAAAAAAGCTGATTATCAGAAAATCTCAGCGTAATGATACAAAAACATATTCATACCGGGAATATAATTAACTGAAACAGTCTGGATGTATTACTGAATCGAGTACAATAAATATGTGAGTTTTAAATCAGAAAAATTTCGGCAGTTCAGATTAAAAAAGTCTGGCAGTGCCCGAGAAAAATTTTTTAAGGTTTACTAAGCCGTGAATCGCGACACCGGCGC